>NZ_JBHYGX010000001.1:260575-268941 GCF_042739975.1 Streptomyces sp. NPDC059080 | reverse complement strand
GTGTCAGAAACCGGGGGGGGCCCCGTGTCTTCAATATCTCCGTGCGGCCCCCCCCGGGTGGCTGTGGCGCGGGGGGGGGGGGGGGGGGGGGCGCGGCCCCCCCCCCCCCCCCGCGTCACTCCGCGCCGCCCTGCTCGCGCGCATACCAGGCGTCGAAGCCGTCGGCGGTGGTGACCGCGCCGTCCAGCACCGCGCGGTAGACCTCGTAGCTCGGCACCCGGGCACCGGTCCGCCCGGCCAGGACCTGCTTGATCCGCAAGATCGCCGCGCGGTGGTCATCCGTCAGCCGGGGCGGCAGCGTCCGGGCGTGCGCCAGATCGGGCTGCCGGTCGGGCTCGTCGACGAACCAGATGTCCAAGGTCCACTCCCGCCCGGTCCGTGCGCGGTGGCCGATCTTGAGGTAGAGCCCGTCCGGGTAGCGGGGGTCGGTGTTCCAGTGCCCCGTGTCGTCCCGGAAGGTCACCTCCCGCACCCGGTCGTGCACCGCCAGCTCGGCGCCGATCGCGGCCACCGCCCGCCGGGTGGCGTCGTCCAGCTCCGGGCAGATCACGGTGATGTCGAGGTCCGGCACCACCATCAGGCCCAGCGCGGCGCTCCCGACCCGCACGGGCTCGCCGCGCGCCGACAGCAGCCGCGCGAGACCGAGGTCGGCGGCGACCTCGTCGGCCTCGGCCTGCAGCTCCTCCTGCCGTACTGCCAGCTCTCGACTGCTCGGCTCACTCATCGGCGACGCGTCCACACTCGTCCTCTCTCGATGCCCAACACCCTTACGGTCCAAGGGATGCAGCGGGGATTGCGACCCTACCGGCGCCGCCGCCAGGACAATGGATCACGACGGTCCCGGCGCCCCGAGCGAGTTCAGCGGGCGCGCGACGGCCGGGGGCGATTGTCGGCCACGGGGTGGAACCGGCCCGCCGGTCGCAGGCATGACGGGCGGTCCGGTGAATTTCCTATGAACATGGCGGAGTTCATCCGGCGACACCGCAGGCCGGAGACGTTCCCGCGCGCCGAAGGCGCTCCGGGACGGCCGGATCGGCACGGATCACGGCTGCACACTTCACGTATTCTGTGAGAAGTTCAGAGGGTTCCTTGAGGTTGCCGGGCCGGACTTTGCGTCAAGCTCACGACGTATCCGGCGCGCTTCCCGGGATGACCACCCGGGGCGGGAGCAGCTCGCGACCGACCGGGCCCGGGGAGCCCCGCGGACCCCCTCACCTCATGCCCCCGCGCCGCGAAGACGCCACGTTCCGGGGGCACGAGAGAGCATTGCCCCGTTCGTGCCCTGTCCGAGGAGGAGTGCCCGTTTTGCGCACGGCTCGCCCGTCCCCACCTCGCGCAGACGGCGGCCGCTCCGGCGGGGCACGTCCGCCCGCCGACGCGGACGCCCTGCTGCGCGGCGCGATGGAGCGCCACCGCCCCGCCCTGCTGCGCTACGCCGCCCGTCTGACCTCCGGCGACCCCTACCGCGCCGAGGACATCGTGCAGGAGACCTTCCTGCGCGCCTGGCTCGCCGCCGACCGCCTCGACCTCGCCGACGAAGACCTCCACGACCTCCGCGCCACCGAAGCCCCCTACGGATCGGGGCACACGGACGCCGGGCGGGGGCAATCCCGGCTCAGGCCCTGGCTGTTCACCGTGGCGCACAACCTCGCCGTCGACGCGCACCGCCGGGAGCGGGCCGTTCCGGTGGGCCCGGCGCCCGCCGAGGCGCTGACCCGCCCCGCGGGCGCGGACATGGCCGACGCCGTCGTGGACCGCTGTGTGATCACCCAGACGCTGTGCCGCCTCTCGCCCGAACACCGCGACGCCCTCGTCCACATCCATCTGCTGGACCGCTCCGGCGCCGAGGCGGCGCGAGCCATGGGCATACCGCGCGGCACCGTCAAGTCCCGTACGCACTACGCTCTGCTCGCGATGCGGCGTGAACTCGCCGCCGCCCCCGCCAGGCCCACCGTCCCGCGCCCCCGGCTGCGGAACACGACCCCGAGGACCGCCACGAACGCGCCGCCCCCGCACCCCGCCGACCGTACGACCGTGACGCCCCCTCCCTCCCCCGCCGAAAGCGCCGCCGCATGAGCCGTTCCGGCGATCCGTTCGCCTTCATCGCCGCCCATCAGAACCTCATCTTCACCGTCCTCGGCGTGCTCGGGATGGTCCTGCTGCTCTTCCTGCTGCTGCGGATTCCCGTACAGCGGGCCGGCGGCTGGAAGGCGTCCAAGGACGCCGTACGCCGCGAGGCCGCCGCTACCGCTCACGCCTTCGGTGCCCCGCTGCGTGCGCTGCGCGCCCACCGCAAGGCGCTGCGGCTGCTGGTGCGCCATCTGAGGTCCCCGCACACCTGGCGCGATGCCGAACGTGCCGTGACCGCCGCCCGGCAGGCGGCCGCGCCCGGCGCCGCCGCGGACCGCGCTCCCCGGCCGTACGCGGCGCTGGTCGACGGCGCCACCGTCACCGTGCTGTTCGCCGGTACCGCCACGGACGCGCCCGGCGCCCCGTGGTCCGCGGACCCGGAGGACCCGCGCCGCTGGACGGTGCGGCGCGAGGACCTGCCCGCCGTCGCGCCGTCCGCGGACGACGGCCCGCCGCTGCTCGTCGCGGTCGGCGTCGGGGAGGGCCGCTGCGCCTTCCTCGATCTGGCGTCGGGGCCCGCCGTCACGGCGGTGGAGGGCGACGCCCGCACCGCCCCCGCCCTGGTGCGGGCGCTCACCGCGCAGCTCGACGCGCGGCTCCCGGAGGGCCTGGTGACCGTCGCCGAGGGCGTCCACCCGCGGCATCCGGGCGCGCCGGTCCGTGAGGCGTACCGCGCCGCCCGGGAGACGGAGCCGCGCCACGGCATCGCGCCGGTGCTCGCCGCCGCCGAGCTGCCCGATCCGCTGCCCGACGACTTCGGGCACAGCCCCGGCGGCCCGCCCCGGCTGCGGTTCGTGGTGCCGGGCCGCCCCCGCGGCCACGCCCGGCGGCTGCTGACGGACCGCCACGGTCAGCTGCTGCTCGCCGGTACCTCGTTGCTGACCTCGGCGAACGCGCTGGGCCGGGCCCTGTCCCGGGTGCTGGCCGATCTGCCGCCGGTGCTGCCGCCGCCGCCCGCCGCGGGCATGGCCGACGGCCACCCGGACGCACTGTTCGACGAGGACACGGCCGAGGAGACGGCGGCCGTCGGCGGCCGTGCCCCGGCGCCCGCCGAGCGGCGTCCGCCGTCGACCGCGCAGAAGGCAGCCACCGCGAAGAGCGCCGCCACGGCGGAGGAACCGTCGGCCCCGGGCGCCTCCGCCCGGAGCGGCGCCGCCGGGGCGCCCGGCGTCTCCGCGCGCGCCGCCGCGAACGACATCGCGCAGGACGCCGCCGCCGGTTTCCCCGGCCAGGCCGCGCCCGTCGACCGGGGACAGGAAGCGCCCGGCAGCACCGCCCGGCCCGCCGCGCGTTCCTGACCCGACCCACCGCACCGGGGGGGGGGGCCGCCCCCCCCCGCGGGGCCCGACCGCCGCCGGAGTCGGGCGGCGCGCGCCGGGGCGGCCAGCGCCCCGCTCGCGGGAGGCCCCGCCCGCCCGCCCGCGGGGCGCGGCCCCCCCCCCCCCCCCGCCCCGCGGCGCGGCCGCGCGGGGGGCCCGCTCGCCCCGTACCGCGCCTTTGACGGCACCGATCAGTGGGACCCCCGTGAAACTGACGCTCACCACCTCCGACGCCGGACGCCTGACGGACCATCTGCTCGATGTGCCCGAGCAGGCGACCGTCGCCGACCTCGCCGCCTCCCTGGCCCCGCCGCCGCCGGACACCGGCGATGCTCCCCCGCCGCCCCCGCAGGTCTACCTCGGTGACCGCGCGCTGGACGGTGCGCTGCCGCTGCGCGGCTCCGGGATCCGGGACGGCGCCGTCCTCGGTCTGGGCGCGCCGTGCGCCACAGGCCACCCCTCGCGGGCGTGGGCCCCGGCGCCGGGCGACCCCGTTCTCGTCGAGGTCCGGCATGTCGGCGGGCCCGGCGCGGGCCGGGTCTGGCGGCTCGGCGCGGGCAGCCACGAGATCGGCACCGCCCGCGGCTGCGCGCTGCGGCTGTCCGGCGGCGGCGCCCCCGACCACGGCGTCTGGCTCACCGTCGGCCCGGACGGCGCGGTGTCGTACCTGCTGCCGGAGGACGCCGACGAGGAGAGCTGCGGGCTGCGCAGCCTGACGCCCCCGCCGCCGGTGGACCCCGAGACCGGCACCCCGCTGACGGCGGAGGAACCGGCCGGGACCCGCGACGGCGGCACCGGCGGCCACTCGGTCGCGTCCGGCCCCGACGGGCTGCCCCCGGCCGAGCCGCCGCGGCCCCCGGGCCACCGTCCGCCGCCGGGCGACGGTTCCGCGGAGTGGCCGGCCTTCGCCGATCTCTCCCTGGGGGAACATCTGCTGCGGCTGACGGCGCCGTTCCAGCCGGACGCGGCGGTGAACCCGTCGGCGGACGGTATGGCGGTGGAGTACAACCGTCCGCCGCGGATCGCGCCGCATCTGGACGCCGAGACGATGCGGATGCAGGGCCCGCCGTCGCGCCCCGGGCCGCGCTCCTTCCCGCTGCTGTTCGTGCTGGCGCCGCTGATGATGGGCCTGATCATGATGGGCCTCTTCCGGTCCTTCTACTTCATGATCTTCATCTTCTTCAGCCCGATGATGGCGGTCAGCAACTGGATCATCGGCCGCCGCACCGGCCGCAAGCAGTACGAGGAGTCGCTGCGCGTCTACCGGCTGCGTCGCGCCTCGCTCGAACTGGAGCTGCGCGAGGCCGCCGTCGAGGAACGGCATCTGCGCAACACCACCTTCCCCGACCCGGCGACGGTGCTGCTGACCGCCACCGGCCCGTCCGGTTCCCTCTGGGAGCGGCGCCGCCGCGACCCGGACCGGCTCACGGTGCGGCTGGGCACGCTGACCCGCCCGTCGCTGCGGCGGATCGAGGACCAGGCGCGGGACTCCAACCACCGCTCCGTGCACTGGCGGCTCGCCGATGTGCCGTACGGCCTGGAGATGGCCGATCTCGGCGTCGTCGGGCTGGCCGGGCCCGGCGCCCTCACCCGCTCCGTCGCCGCCTGGACGGTCGCGCAGAGCGCGGTGCTGCACAGCCCCCGCGATCTGCGCATCGTGGTCCTCACCAGCGACGAGAACGCCGAAGCCTGGTCGTGGGTGCGGTGGCTGCCGCATCTGGACACCGGCCGCGGCACCAGCGTCGTGGCGATCGGCAACGACCCCGAGAGCACCGCGCACCGCATCAACGAACTCGTCGCCGACATCCAGGCCCGTACCACCGCCGCGGCCTCCGCGCTCGGCCGCACCCTGCTGGACGAGCCGGACGTGCTGGTCATCGCGGACGGCGCGCGGCGGCTGCGGGACGTGCCGGGCATGGTGCAGGTCCTCAAGGCCGGGCCGCCGGTGCACATCTACAGCCTCTGCGTGGACGAGCAGGAGCGGCTGCTGCCGGAGGAGTGCACCTCCGTCATCACCGCGACCGGCAACCACCTCAGTGTCCGCACCACCGGCTCGCCCAAGGTCGGCGGGGTCCGCGCGGATCTGGTGGACACCGCCTGGTGCGAGGAGGTCGCCCGGGCGCTCGCCCCGGTCCGTGACGTCACCCTCGACGGTGACTCGGGGCTGCCGGACGGCGTCAAGCTGCTCGGGCTGATCGGCCAGGAGCCGCCGAGCGTCGAGGCGTTGCTGCGGTCGTGGGAGAAGCGCCCCGCGTCGACGACGTTCGTGCTGGGCGCCGGGTACGACGGGCCGCTCCGCCTCGACCTGGTCCGCGACGGGCCGCACGGTCTGGTCGCGGGCACCACCGGCTCCGGCAAGTCCGAACTGCTGCAGACGCTGATCGCCTCGCTCGCCGCCGCCAACCGGCCCGACGAGCTGGCGTTCGTCCTCATCGACTACAAGGGCGGCAGCGCGTTCCGCGAATGCGCCGAACTGCCGCACACCCTCGGCATGGTCACCGACCTCGACGGCCACCTCGTGCAGCGGGCGCTGGCCTCGCTCGACGCGGAGCTGCGCCGCCGCGAGCAGCTGCTCGCGGACGTCGAGGCCAAGGACCACGCCGACTACCGCGCCAAGCGGTCCCGCAACCGTGAGCTGCCCGCGCTGCCGCGGCTGCTGATCGTCATCGACGAGTTCGCGACGCTGGTGCGTGAGGTGCCGGACTTCGTGCCGGGCCTCATCAGCCTGGCGCAGCGCGGCCGTTCGCTCGGTCTCCATCTGATCCTCGCCACGCAGCGGCCCGGCGGTTCGGTCTCCACCGACATCAAGGCCAACACCAATCTGCGGATCGCGCTGCGGGTCACCGACAAGAGCGAGAGCCAGGACATCATCGACTCCGGCGATGCGGTGAGCATCTCCTCCGCGACGCCGGGCCGTGCCCTGGTGCGCCGCGGCGACCATGCGCCGACGCCGTTCCAGACCGCCTGGGTGGGCGCCGCCCGCGCCGGTCAGGAGCCCGGGGAGGACGACGCGCCCGCGCAGCCGGGTGCGGTCACCGCCGCGGCCCGCAACGTCCGCGGGGTGGAACTGTCCTGGAACCGGCTGGGCCGTCCCATGGAGCTGTTCGACGACGAGGAGGTCGAGGAGGCCGCGGCGCCGGAGACCGCGACCGATCTGCTCGCGCTGGTCGAGACGGTCCGGAAGGCGACCGCCGCGCTGGAGGACCACAGCGAGCAGGCCAGCCCGTGGCTGCCCGCGCTGCCGGACGTCGTCACCCTCGACGATCTGCCCGAGACCCCGCCGACCCCGCCGGGGCGTCCCGCGGCCGTGCCGTACGCGCTGCTCGACCTGCCGAGCCTCCAGGAGCGCCGGATCTGCTGCCTGGACTTCTCGTCGTTCGGCCACCTCTACGTGGTGGGCGCGCCGCGCTCGGGCCGTACGCAGGTGCTGCGCACCCTCGCCGGTTCGGCGGCGCGCACGCTGTCCGCCGCCGATCTGCACCTGTACGCGATCGACGCGGCGGGCGGCGGTCTGTCGGCGCTGGAGGCGCTGCCGCACTGCGGTGCGGTGGTCTCCCGGTTCGACACCGAGCGGCTGGCGCGGCTGCTGGGCCGCCTCATCCGCGAGCTGACCGCGCGTCAGGAGAAGATGTCGGCGCACGACTGCGCGAGCCTGACGGAGCTGCGCGCCGCCCTCCCGGCCGCCGAACGCCCGGCCCATCTGATGCTGCTGATCGACGGCTGGGACGGTATCTCCCAGATGCTCGACGAGTACGACGGCGGGCGGCTGTTCGAGGAGGTCACGCGGCTGCTGCGGGAGGGGGCCGCGGCCGGTATCCACCTGGTGGCGTCGTCCGAGCGCGGGCTGCTCGGCGGGCGCCTCTCCGCGCACAACGACTTCCGGCTGCTGCTGCGCCAGTCGGACAAGGGCGACTACTACCTCGCGGGGATGTCGCCGAACCGGGTGCCGGGCCACATCCCGCCGGGCCGCGGCTGGCACACCCCCACGGCCGTCGAGACGCAGATCGCGCTGCTGCCGACCGCCGGTGACGGCGCGGCGGGCCGGGGCAGCGCCGATCAGGCCGACGCGCTGCGGGAGATCGGGCGCCTGGCCACCGAACGGGACGCCGCGCTTCCCGCGCAGCGCCGTCCGTTCCGGGTGGCGGAGATGCCGAAGGTCATCGGCTTCCAGGAGGCGATGGAGCAGGTCCCGGAGACGTCGCGCCGCCCGATGTGGGCGCTGCTGGGCATCGGCGGGGACGAGGTGCGGCCGCTGGGCTTCGACTTCCTCTCCGGCGGCGGCAGCTTCGCGGTCGTCGGCCCGCCCGGGTCGGGCCGCTCCACCGCCCTCGCGGCGATGTCCGTCTCGCTGCTCACCGGCGGTACGTCGCTGGTGGTGCTCGCCCCGCGCGAGTCGCCGCTGCGCAAGCTCGCCGACCACGGTCTGGCGCAGGTCATCACGGACACCGACCCGTCGGCGAACACCCTCAACGAGGCGCTGCGCGCCGTCGGCGACAAGCCGGTGGTCGTGGTCGCCGACGACAGCGATCTGCTCTCCAGCTGCGGTGCGGACAAGGTGCTGCGGCAGATCGCCTCGTCGGGCCGGGACCGCAACCAGGGCATCCTGATCGGCGGCCCGTCGGAGGGCATGAGCTCCATGGGCTGGATCGGCATGGTCCGCCGGTCGCGGCGGGGTCTGCTGCTCGGGGCGCGGGCGATCGGGGACGGCGACATCATCGGCGCGCGCATCAGCGCCGAGCACATCCGGACCCGGATGAACGCGGGCCGCGCCTGGACGGCGGGCCCGTCCGGCAGCGTGGTGCCGGTGCAGGTGCCGCTGACGGTCCTGGAGAGCTGACGCACGGACCCGGGGCCGCCGCCGGGGGCCGAGGGTGGCGCGGGCGCGGGGCGCCGCGGCCGCGCCCACGGCGGGGGCGC
>NZ_JBHYGX010000001.1:232099-260565 GCF_042739975.1 Streptomyces sp. NPDC059080 | reverse complement strand
GGGGTGCGGGTGCGGGGGCCGCTGCGGGTCCGGGGGCGGTGCGCCCCGGCCCCCCCCCCGGCCCCGTCCCGGGGGGCGGGACGGCGACGGGCCCGGCACCCACGGTGGGTGCCGGGCCCGTTCGCGTACGGCCGGTCAGCTCTTGGAGCTGTTGCGGACGCCCGCGGCGATCTGGCTGTCGGAGTCCGTCATCGACTTGACGATGTCGGTGAAGGACTGCGCGAACACCTTGATGTTCGCGGAGGACTCCTTCATCTGCTTGCTGAACGCCTGGTACGCCTCTTCGAGCGCCGGGCTGGACTGCTCGAAGACGAGACCGTCCTTGAGCAGCGTGCTGACCGTGTTCTCCAGATCGCCCAGTTCGTTGGCGATGTCGGTGAACTTGTTCTCCATGGTGTTGGCGACACGCTTGATGTCGTCGTAGTCGAGAAAGACGTCCTGCGCCATGCGTTCCTCCGGGAAATGCGGTCGGGTCGTACGGGGTGCCGCGGGGCGGCGAGGGCGTCAGCCGCTGGAGCGGATCTTGTTCGCCATCTCGTCGTCCATGTCCCGCATCGACTGGACGATCTTCTCGAACTGCTCCGCGAAGTCCTTGATGCTCTGCGTCGCGTCGGTCAGCGACTGCGTGAGCTTCTCGTAGGACTGCTGGAGGGCGGGGCTGGAGTTGTTGAACTTCAGCGTGGAGTTGAGCATCGTGTCGACCTCGTTCTTGGCCTCCGTCATACGGGGCACAAGGGTGTTGTCGGCGCTGTTC
Source organism: Streptomyces sp. NPDC059080 (assembly GCF_042739975.1). Lineage (NCBI taxonomy): Bacteria > Bacillati > Actinomycetota > Actinomycetes > Kitasatosporales > Streptomycetaceae > Streptomyces > Streptomyces sp. NPDC059080. Next base: position 259,811 of record NZ_JBHYGX010000001.1, on the reverse strand, counting down.
TTGAGGAGGTTCGAGACGCGCTCGATCTCCGCGAAGTCGAGGCTGATGTTGGCGGCCAAGATCTCTCCTTGGTTACGGGGGTGTCGGACGGGGGCTTCGGGTTCCGGGGCGGGGCCCCGGGGGCGGACGGCCGGCGCGCGGGGCGCGGCTCAGTCGTCCTCCTTCTCCTTCCATTCGGCGCCGTCGCCGAAGGGGGAGGAGCGGGTGTAGGTCGTGGTCTCGTCGTCCGTGGTGACGGTCATGGTGCCGCTGCCGTCGTCGTTGATGACGTAGCGGCTGGTGGTCTCCGAGCCGTCCGGACCGGTCGTCACCGTGGTGTAGTCACGGGCGTCGAACGTCTTGCCGTCCTTGAGGGTGATGGGCTGCGGCGACGAGTCGTACGTCGTCTTGTTCGTGTACTTCTGCTCGTCGGCGCCGGAGCCGATGGTGACGGTGGACTCCTCGGTCATGACGTTGTTGTCGTCGTCGAGGGTCACCTTGACGTGGGTGCTGCCCGAGTCGGTGGTGATCGTCTTCTCGGTGGGCGGGGCGTCGCTGGGCCGCTCGCCCTCGGGGTGGTCACCGGGCTGCGAGGGCACGTCCTTGTCGTTGTTGTACCGGTCGCACCAGCCGGGGGCGCCGTCGGCGGAGCACACCTCGTTGATGTCGGCCTTGGGGTGCTCCGTGAAGTAGTCGGCCGCGCCGATCTCCTTCAGGTAGTCGTTCCACGCCTTGGTGTCCTCGTCCCACTGCTCCCAGGCGGCCTTCTTGTTCTTCCACTCGTCGAGGCCGATGCTGGTGCCCATCACCCCGGCGCTGTCCGCCATCCCCGCGTCGACCTGGAAGTAGTTGTCGGACACCGACTTGAAGATGTCGGCGAGCTTGTTGAGGCCGTCCTTCGCGTCCTTCGCCCGGCTCGCCGAGCGGTGCGAGAAGGCGTACATGGCCGCGCCGAGGTCGCTGAAGCCCATGACGCTCTTGGCGTCGTCGGTCGACTCCGTCAGGGTTTTGAGTGCGCCCTTGGCGCCGCCGGAGTCGGCGGTGTCGGCCAGCTGACGCATCCGGGTCTGCACCTGGTTCAACAGCTCGTAGTCGATGGAGAAGTCGGGCATGGGCACCTCTGGGGCCTGCGGCCGGGCGGCGGGGAAGCAATACCTTGCACTCCTCTCACGCACGGGCGGGCCGGATGGTTCACCAGGAAGCGGAATTACCGCGCGGGACGGTGAACCTCCTGGCCCCGTGGTGCGTGTTATGCGTACGGGCCCTTCTCCGCACCGGACCTCTCTCCGGCGGACGCGGGGCCCGCACCCGCCCGAGCTGCCCGTACTGCCCGCACCGCACCCCACCCGCACCACCCTGCCGCGCCGCCCGCGGCAGCCTTTCAAGGAAGGCCGGTACCGTCGTTGCCCCGCGAAACGGACTGGAGCGCCCTGGGTCTGGACTCGGACCCGACACCGGGTGACGCGGCCAGGATCCGGGAGGTCATCGCGTCCCAGCAGGAGCTGGTCGACCTCGCCGACAAGATCGACGACGGGCTCACCGAGGTGAAGAACACCACGGACGGCGCCTTCGTCGGCAAGACCGGTGACGCGCTGCGTGAGGTCATCGACGGCAAACTGCGCAACTTCGTCTCGACGTTCCGCGAGGCGCAGCAGGACGTGCAGAACGCGCTGCGGACGTACCAGGCGGTCATGGAGGAGCAGCAGGGCCGGGCGGACACCGCGCTCCAGCAGGCCAAGGGGCTGTCCGAGGACGACGAGGACGGCCGCGACTCGCTGAAGTCGACGGCGAAGGGCGCCGGGGACATCCAGCGGGCGGCGTCGAAGACGGCGGCGCGGGCGGTGCGGGACGCCGGTGACAAGATCGCCTCGCCGATCGACGCCTGCGACGAGATCATGAAGGCGCTCAGCTGGCTGGCGATCATCCTGATCATTCCCGCCATCATCTTCGGCGGTCCGGTGGCGCTGTTCGCCGTCGCGCTGAACGTCGCCATCTTCATTAAGACCGCGGTGGACTTCGCCAACGGTGACGCCAGCGCGCTGGACCTGCTGCTGGCCGGGCTCGGCATGATCGCCCCCAGCACCAAGGGCCTGCAGATCACCAAGGTCTTCCAGAGCCTGCGGGGGCTGGCCGCCAAGGGCATCAGCGGCATCAAGACGGCGTTCACGTCGTTCAAGAACGTCTTCACCGGGCGCAACATCCTCAACATGTCGCTGCATCTGTTCTTCGGCGCGAAGGACTTCGCACGGGGCGCGGCGAGTTGGAGCCGGGGCCTGAACGGCCTGTGGACGCACACCCCGTTCACCAAGATCCCCGGGTTCGGCGGCCGGATCTTCACCGGCATGAACGGCTCGTTCCACATCGTCACGCCGTTCAAGGCGCTGCCGCTGATGCTGCCGCAGGGCATCAGCGGGCTGCACATCGCCGGGGCGTTGGCGTACGGCGGGATGAAGGGCATCGGCAACGCCGCCAAGTGGATCGGCTCCGGGCTGCTCGCCGGCGGCAAATCGGTCGTCAACGGGCTGTCCGGCTTCAAGGCGCTGCGGCTGATCCTGCCGGTGGACGCCGCCGAGATCCAGGCGCTGGGCATCGGCAAGGCGCTCCGGATCGGCTTCATCGACCGCGGTGTGTTCGGCAAGTACCGCTTCGGCGCGGTCGGTGCGGGCGGGCGGCTGCTGGGCGGCGCCGGGCCGATCAACCATCTCGCGGGCGCGGGCGGCGGGGGCATCCCGTCGGTGCACATCGACCCGATCGGCGACCTCACGGTGATGCGGACCGGGAACTTCGCCGGGCCCGGGTCGTTCTCGCCGTCACTGTCGACGCACGGGGTGGGCGCCCCTCCGGCGATGCACTTCGACGGTTCGGTGGCCGGGCTGAGCACCCCTCATCTGTCGATGCCATCGCTCCAGGGCATGGGCGGCGGGCTGCACGGAGGCATCTCCATGCCGTCGGTCCAGGGCCTCGGCGGGCTGCACGGCGGGCTGAACCTGCCGTCGATGCAGGGTCTTGGCGGGCTCGACTCGTCGCTCGGCGGGCTGTCGAACCTCGGTCACTCCGGGGTGCTCGGCGATCTGCCGACCGCGGGCCCCGTCTCGCATCTCTCGCCGCAGGGCGGGCTGTCCGGGGTGGCGGCGCCGGGCGGCACGACGGGGCTGGGCGGACACGGTCTGGGGTCCGTCTCCGGCGGGCACTTCAACTTCTCCAACAACCTGGGCGACCTGGGCAACATCGGCTCGGGCGCGCGGATCGCGGACGTGCCGTCGCTGCGCTCCTTCGATCTGCCGTCGCCGTCGGCCGCGGCGCCGCACGGTTCGTCCGCGGGCCTGGTCGACCTCGGCCACGTCGAGACGCCGAGTATGCCGGCCGCCGGCACCTTCGAGCTGCACACCGGCTCCCTGACGCCGGGGTCGATGCCCACCGTCGGGCATCTCGACGTCCCGGCCACCGGGGCGCACACCCCTGTGTCGACGCCGTCCGTCGGCCGTATCGACCTGCCCGCGACGGGCACCACCGCGCCCGGGGTGACCGCGCCGGGCGAGATCCATCTCCCGGCCACCGGCTCGGTGACGCCGGGTCCGGTGCACGGGCTCACCCACACCGATGTGCCCGGCGCCGCCGTCAACGCGGGCGCCGGGAAGATCGCCGACGTCGGCGCGGGCCGCGGCCTCGGCGCCGGGGTGGACGTCTCCGGCATCACCCCGCCGACCGTCGCCACGCACGGCGTCACCCCGCCGCCGACGGGCACCCACGGCATCACGCCCCCGGCCTCCGCCACCCACGGCATCACCCCGCCGGGCACCGTCACGCACGGCGTCGACGCGCCCGTGGCGGGTGGGCCGGTGCGCACCCCGCAGGGCGGGTTCGGCGGCGATCTTGCCGGGCTGGGCGAGCGGACCGTTCCGGCGCCCGCGCCGGGCCACGGCGCGCTCGACGGGCCGGGCGCCGTGCCGGGCCACCCGGCGGAGACCCTGGCGACCGGGGCGGCCACCGCCGTGCCGGAACCGAAGCTGCCGGAGGTGCCCGGCGCCGGAACGCCCGGGCACGGCATCACCGCGCTGGACAGCGCGACCACGCCGGTGGTCGCGCACGCCGTGGGCGGCATCGACGTCCCGGGCGCCGGAGTCGTCCGCCCTGCCGCCCCGCACACGCCCGCGCCGGGCGCGCCGCACGGGAAGGCCGACGGCGTGAGCGTCGGCGGGCCGGACGGAGCCGGGGCCGGCGGCAAGGGCAAGGCGCCCGATCCGTTCGCGCAGTGGAAGGAAGAGACGCTCGCCAAGGTGGACGTGTTCCGCAAGCCGGGCGACCTCCCCGGTGACCTGGAGGCGCGGCTGGGCGCCTGGGACCGGGTGCAGCAGGCGCGGATCGACCACGCGGCGGCGGAGGGACATCTGGACGCGGCCGGGGGCCGGATCGACGGCCCGTCGTCCGGCCCGTCCGTCGGCGAGCAGGCGCTGGCCGACTTCCACGCCACCGAGAAGGCCCTGGGCGACGCCGAGAACGCGTTCCGGGCGCACGGCATGGACCCGCACGACGTGACCCGGAAGCTCGGCGCGCTGGACGCCGCGTCGCTGAAGGAGCGGCCACGGCTCCTGGGCGGTGCGACGCCGAGCGGCCGGTTCGAGAAGGCGCTGCCCGGTGTGGAGGGCGCGGTGGTGCGCGCGCCGCGCGGGGCGGCCCCGGACGTCGTCGACGCCGGTGCCCTCGGGGACCGCCTCATCGTCCACGGCGGGGCGGGCGACCGGCAGTTCCGCGTCGAGCTGCTGGACGCGCCGGGCGGCAGCCCCGTCCGCACCTGGCACTACAACCGCGGGCTGGGGCTCGCCCTCACCGGCGAGGACTTCGTCCTGCGCGGCGGCGTGTTCGACGGTGCCGCGGTCGCCACCACCTCGAAGCTGGGCAAGTCGACGGCGGCGTCCCTCGATGCGGCCGGGCACTCCTGGCCCGTCAAGATCGACGGGGACGAGGTCACCCTCGCCTCGCCGGCCGGACCGCAGCGCTACCACTGGTCGGGCGCCTTCCAGGACGGCCCGCCCGTCCCGGCGCCGCACACCGACCCGCCGCCGGCCGCCGCGGGCCTGACCGGCGACGCCGCTGCGAACTGGGGCAAGCTCGTCGACCTGGCGCATGTGCACCTGGGCGAGGCCGCCGTCAACAAGACGGTCGACGCCATGATGACCAAGGTGATCGGGGGCGGGTTCACCGGCAAGCGCGGCTACGGCGGTTTCGTCGACCCCGAGGCCCTGGTGCGCGGCGACCTGGTCGGCCACACGAAGAAGTTCCACGACGTCACCCAGGACCTGCTGTTCAAGGGCGCCAACGAGCGGATCACCGTCTACCGCGGTGTGTCGATGGAACCGGCGGCCCAGACGGTGGACACCTTCCTCGAACGGCTGCCGATCTCGACGTCCAACACCTTCGAGTTCCAGCCGGTGTGGGCGAAGAACGGGGTGGTGAGCAACCGCGTCGTCTTCGAGATCGACGTCCCCGCCGACCACGGCAAGATGGCCATGTCGTACCCGCCGCACTACGACCACGCCGGCGCGGGCGCCACGCCCCCCAAGAGCGACCAGTGGGAGATCACCCTCCCGCCCACGACGCTGGTGCGCACCGGGCCCAACCGCGTCGATCCGGACAGCGGTCTGACGATCGTGCCGGTGCGCGCCGAGGCGATCTCCCCGGGCGACTTCGAGAAGTTCATCAAGGAGGAGTGGGGCGGCTTCCCGTCGGCCACCGCCTTCGACGACTTCGTCCGCGCCTTCGAGCCGGGCACCGTCGGCCGCTGGGAGGGGCTGGAGGGCGCCGCCGCCCGCGCCGAGCTGAGCGGGGACGGCCTGGTGCGGACGGTCACCGTCTCCAAGCCAGGCCACTCCGGCGACCTCACCATCGGCATCACCCATCTGCCGGAGCAGGAGTCCGTCCGCCTGACCTTCACCGACGCCGACGGCAAGCTCCTCTCCGACCGGACCTTCGACCAGCAGAAGTTCCGCGGCCTCGGCCAGGACCTGCGGGGCGGTGTCCTGCACAACAACGAGGTGATGAAGCCGCTGCCGCTGCCCGAGGGCTGGCACGGCACCCCGCCCGCGGAGGCACCGCACTCCCCCGGCGCCGTCGACGCGCACGGCGTGCGGGGCCCGGTCGGCGGCGCCACCGGCACGCTCCCGGAGGGCACCGGTCCGCTCGACGCGCATCTTCCCGGCGGCCACGGTGCCCCGTCCCGGCCCTCCGGCGCGGAGCTGGACGCGCTCTGGGCCCGGGAGTCCAGCGCCCGCCTCGACGTCTTCCGCAGCCCCGGCGCGTCGGACGACGTGGTCGACGCGCGGGTCGGCGCCTGGGGCGAAGTGCAGCGCGCGCAGCGGGAGTTCGACCATGCGCAGCTGGAGTTCGATCTCCACGGCGGCCGCGGGGACGGCCGTTCCGACGGGCCGACCGTCGGCGAGCAGGCACGGATCGATCTCGACGCGGCGGCCAATCGCCTCGGCCACGCCCGCGACAGTTTCCGGCAGCTCGGCATGGACCCGGACACCGTCGCGCACGAACTGCGCGCCCTGGACGACCTCTCGCTCGCCGAGCGCCCGCGGCTGCTCGGCGGCGCGTCGGCCCAGAACCGTTTCGAGAAGGACCTCCCGGGCCTCGACGGTGTGGTGGTCCAGGCCCCGCGCCGCCAGGTGCCGACGCTCGTGGGCGCCGAGGGCTTCGGGGACCGGCTCGTCGTCAACGGCGGCGCCGCCGACGCGCGGATCAGCGTCCAGCTGCTGGACGCGCCGGGCGGCAGCCCCGTCCGCACCTGGCACTACAACCGTGGTTTCGCCGGGCTGACCCTGACCGGTGAGGACATCGCGCTGCGCGGCGGTCCGCTCGACGGCATCACGGTCGGTACGACGTCGAAGCTGGGGAAGTCGACGGCGGCGCCGGTGCTGGACGCGGCCGGTGGCCACGCCTGGCCGGTGAAGATCGAGGACGGCCATGTCGTCGTCGCGTCGCCCGGCGGGCCGCAGCGCTACACCTGGTCCGACGGCGCCTTCCACGACGCCCCGGCAGTCCCGGCACCGCACACCGATGCGCCGCCCGCGGCCGCCGGTCTCCACGGCAGGTACGCGGAGAACTGGAACTCCCTCATCGACGTCGCCCGCCTGCACCTGGGGCGCGCCGACGGCGACGGCAAGGTCGCGGCGCTGATGCGGGACGTCATCGGCGGCTCGTTCACCTCCAAGCGCGGCTACGGCGGTTTCGTCATCCCCTCGAAGCTGGAGGACGGGGCGCTGCTCGCCAAGGTGGAGAACTTCCACCGCGTCACGCAGGACCTGCTGTTCGAGGGCCCCAACAAGGAACTGACGGTCTACCGCGGCGTCTCGATGGACCCGGCGAGCCAGGCGGCCGACACCTTCACCGAACGCCTGCCGATCTCCACCTCCAACACCTTCGACTTCCAGCCCGAATGGGCGAAGAACGGGGTGGTGAGCAACCGCGTCGTCTTCGAGATCCAGGTCCCGGCCGATCACGGCAAGCTCGCGATGGCGTACCCGCCGCACTTCGACCACGGCGGTAACCCGGCGCCGCGCAGCCCCGACCAGTGGGAGATCACCCTCACCCCGACGACGCTGGTGCGCACCGGGCCGACCCGTACCGATCCGGGCAGCGGCCTGACGATCGTGCCGGTGCGGGCGGAGGCGATCTCGCCCGACGACTTCGCCGCCGTCATCAAGGCGGAGTGGCCGGGCCTGCCGTCGGGCAGCGCCTTCGACGACTTCGGCCGCGCCTTCGACCAGCCCTCGATCGTCCGCTGGAGCGGCTTCGAGGACGTCACCGTGCACCCGTCGCTCAGCGAGGACGGGCTGGTCAAGACCTTCACCGTCGACAAGCCGGGCTCGCCCGACAGCCTCACCATCACCGTCACCCACCACCCCGACGGCAACAGCGTCGGGGTGACGTTCACGGGCGCGGGCGGCGAGAAACTGCTGGACAAGAGCTGGAGCGGCACCGGCTTCACCCACATCGCCGCCGACCTGCGGGGTGGCGTCCTGCACAACGCGGAGGAGTTCAGCAGCCTGCCGAAGCCCGGCAGTTGGGACGCCCCGCACACCCCGGCGGGCACCGCCGTGGACGACCTCGCCTCGTCCACCGGCAGCCCCCACATGGGCGACGGCCCCGCCTCCGGCCTGAGCGCCAAGGCGATGGGCAAGCTCCCCGAGGGCACCGTCCCTTCCGTCCACGCCTCCCGCCCCGGCGGCGCGGAGCTGGACGCGATCTGGGCCCGGGAGTCCGAGGCCCGGCTGGACGTCTTCCGGCGGCCCGGCGACTCCGAGGACGTCGTACGCGCCCGGGTCGACGCGTGGACCGAGGTCGAACGCGCGCAGAAGCAGCTGGACCAGGCGCAGTTCCACCTCGACACCGAGGGCGGCAACGGCGCCGGCGGCTCCGACGGCCTCACCGTCGGCGACCACGCGAAGCTCGACCACGCGGAGGCGGTCAGCCGCCTCGGCCTCGCCCGGGACGCCTTCCGGACGCACGGCCTGGACCCGGACGTGGTCGGCGCCCGCCTGGACGATCTGCTCACCGCCTCGCTCAAGGAACGCCCACGGCTGCTGGGGGGCAGCGGGGGTGAGTTGGGGCCCCACCAGAAGGAGCTGCCGTTCGGCAAGGGCGCGGTCGTCGAGGCGCCGCGTGGTGCGAAACCGCAGTTCCGTGACGGGGACGACGCGGACGGTCTGCTCGTGATGCACGCCGAGGACTTCGGTCCGCGGAACAAGCAGTTCCATGTCGACCTGCTGGACGCGCCGGGCGGCGCCGTCGTGCGCACCTGGCACTACCGGGTCGGCCTCGGCAACCGGCTCACCCCGGCCGGTGAGGACGTCGTCCTGCGCGGCGGGCCGCTCGACGGCGTCACCCTCACCACCACGCCGCACCTCGACGAGCCCCGTCCGGCGCCGATGGTGGACGCGGCCGGTGGCCATGCCTGGCCGGTGAAGTACGAGGACGGCCGCCTCGTCGTCGCCACGCCCTCGGGCCCGCAGCGCTACACCTGGTCCGACGGCGCCTTCCACGACGCGCCGCCGGTCCCGGCACCGCACACCGACGCCCCACCCGCGGTCGCCGGTCTCCACGGCAGGTCCGCGGAGAACTGGAACTCCCTCATCGACGTCGCCCACGTCCACCTCGGGCGCGCGGAGGCCGACGGCACGATCGCCGCGCTGATGCGGGACGTCATCGGCGGCTCGTTCACCTCCAAGCGCGGCTACGGCGGTTTCCTCAACCCCGGGGCGGCGACCGACCACCTCCTGGGCAAGGTGCGGGATTTCCACCGCGTCACGCAGGACCTGCTGTTCGAGGGCCCCAACAAGGAACTGACCGTCTACCGCGGCGTCTCGATGGACCCGGCGAGCCAGGCGGCGGACACCTTCACCGAACGCCTGCCGATCTCCACCTCCAACACCTTCGACTTCCAGCCCGAATGGGCCAGTGGCCTGGTGCTGAGCAACCGCGTGGTCTTCGAGATCCAGGTCCCGGCCGACCACGCCAAGCTCGTCATGGCGTACCCGCCGCACTACGACCATGTCGCCGCGGGCGCCCCGGTCCCGCGCAGCCCCGATCAGTGGGAGATCACCCTCCCCCCGACGACGCTCATCCGTACGGGCCCCGCGCGCGTCGAGAGCGGGCTGACGGTCGTGCCGGTGCGGGCCGAGGCGATCGCGCCGGACGACTTCGCCGCCGTCCTGCGGGAGGAGTGGCCGGGCCTGCCGTCGGGCACCGCCTTCGACGACTTCGGCCGCGCCTTCGACCAGCCCTCGATCGTCCGCTGGAGCGGCTTCGAGGACGTCACCGTGCACCCGTCGCTCAGCGAGGACGGGCTGGTCAAGACCCTCACCGTCAGCAAGCCCGGCCACGCCGACGACCTCACCATCACCGTCACCCACCACCCCGACGGCAACAGCGTCGACGTCACGTTCACCGGCGCCGACGGCGAGAAGCTGCTCGACAAGAGCTGGAGCGGCACCGGCTTCACCCACATCGCCGCCGACCTGCGCGGCAACGTCCTCCGCAACGGCGAGGACTTCAACCACCTGCCCCACCCCGCCAGTTGGGAGCATCCGCCGCACGCCCCGGCGGACCACCTCGGGCCCGGCACCGGTACGCGTCCCACCGGCGCGGAGCTGGACGCCGCCTGGGTGCGCGAGTCCGAGGCCCGGCTGGACGTCTTCCGGCGGCCCGGCGACTCCGAGGACGTCGTACGCGCCCGGGTCGACGCCTGGAACGACGTGCAGCGCGCGCAGATCGATCTCGACCATGCGCGGTTCCGCGTCGACGCCGAGGGCGGTCGCACCGACGGCTCGTCCCGCGGTCCCAGCGTCGGCGAGCAGGCCCACGCCGATCTGCACGCCGCGCAGGCCCGGTTCGACGAGGTCCGGGACGCGTTCCGGGCGCACGGCATGGACCCCGATGCCGTCCGCACCCGGCTGGACGGCCTCCTGGACGTGTCCCTCAAGGAACGCCCCCGGCTGGTGGGCGGCGCCGGACGGTCGACCCGGCCGTCGGGCCCATGGCACGAGATGCAGGACCTGGACCAGGCCGGTGTCCCGGCCGTCCACACGCCGCCGGAGACATCCCCGCCGACCGTGCACCCGACGCCCACGCCCGGGGAGCACACCGTCCCGGCACCGCCCCACGCCCCGGCGCCGCACGGCACCCCGCCGCACGGCACCCCGCCGCACGGCACCCCGCCGCACGGGCCGCCGGCGGGCACCGGCGGCCCCCGCGAGGTGGCGCTGCACAGCCCGGAGGGGCTGACGCTCTACCGCAAGGTGGTGGAGACGCCCGGGGGCCACGTCCTGCGGTTCGGCGACGACACGCCGGTGCCGCACGCCCGTGTCGAGGCGTACGGCGACCACCTCCGCGTCGTCACCGCCGAGGGCCACCAGGTCTTCGACCAGCAGGGCAGCCACCTGCACGACCTGGTGGAACTCACCGACGCGGACGGCGCCACGCGCTTCGCCCACCGGCCGCTCGCCCGGCCCGGCGGCCCGGCGCCCGCCCCGTCCGGCCCGCTGCACACGGCCCACGGCACGCCGCTGCCCGGTACGGACATCGCCGCGCACGGCGACGGCTTCCGGGTGACCGACGGCACCGCCGTGCACGTCTTCGACGCCTCGGGCGCGCACGCGTTCCGGGCGCTGCGCCTCCCGGACGTGCCCGGCGCCGCCGGACAGTCGCTGCGGACGTACGCACACGGCGCGGTGGACGTCCTCGGCGCCGACCTCCAGCGGGCCGAGGGCTTCACCGCCGGCCCCCGGCCCGGCGGCGGCTTCCGCGTCGAGGACGGTGACGGCGGGTTCCGGCTCGTCGGCGAGGACGGCACGGCGACGCACGTCGTCACCCCCGAGGGCACCACCTTCCATGTGGCGGACGGCGCCGGGACTCACCTGTACGACGCCGTGCGGCTCGCCGACGCGCCCGACGGCCGGTTCCTGCGCACGGGCTCCGACACCCTGCTCGACGCCCACCTGGACGGCACCGGCGTCCGCGTCGCCCGGCAGGACGACGGCGGATTCCGCGTCGAGGGCTCCGGGCCGCTGCGCCAGGGCGAGTTCGCCCTGTACCGGGCGGACGGCAGCCTGGAGAAGATGCGGATCAACGTCGTCCACCACGGCGAGCCGCGGCCCGGCCACCACTTCGAGGTCGAGTTCCCGGCCAAGCCCACCGACGGCGGCGACGCCGCGAAGGCCACCTGGAAGCGGATCGTCCCCGGCTCCGCGGAGCGGGCGGACACCACCGCGAAGTGGTTCGACTCCGGCACCGTCGGCGAGGAGGGCCTCGCGGGCGGCCGGGTGCAGCTCCTCAGCCACAGCGGCGCCGAGGTCTTCGAGCGGCGCCCGCTGCCCGGCGGCGGCCACCTCGACGCCCAACGGCCCACCGGCGCCACCGGCTTCGCCCGCTTCGGCCACCAGCGCAGCGACTGGCAGGAGATCCTGGCCGACGGCACCGCCGGACGCCACGGCCACCGCCACTTCGGCACCAGCGGCCGCAGCTGGTACGACATGGACGGCGCCAGCCGGGTGCGGCACTGGCGGGAGAACCCCGACGGCGGCCATGTCCTCGCCGAACTGGACCGCAACCCGCTCACCCAGGGCCTGACCACCCGCCCCACCACCTGGCACCGCTACGACGCCGAGTACCGGCACCTCGCCCAGGGCGAGCGGACCTGGAGCCCGGGACGGGGCTGGACCGACACCCTCACCGACCCGCGGACGGGCCTCACCGAGACCGTCCACGAGCGGTTCGGGCGGCTGCACGCCGACGACAACCGCCGGTACGTCCAGCGGGAGATGGAAGCCGACGGCACTCTCCAGCGCGACTGGGTCTCGCACTCCGCGCACGGCAAGGAGAACGCCGCGGGGACGACCCTCAAGGACGGCGGGTTCCTGGAGACGCACCGCCTCATGGAGCAGCGCCCGCCGTCGTGGGTCCGTCAGCTGCTGTCCTCCGTCGAGCACCGCACCTTCGCCGGGAAGGGCTGGCTCACCGCCGACAGCGGTTTCCAGGTGCACACCTGGAAGTACACCCCGGCCGGTGCCGACGCGTCCGCGACGACCGGGGTGCGGTTGGTGGGCCGGGACGGCTCCACGCTCGACATCGCCTCCGACGGCACCGTCGTCCGCGCCACCTCCACCCTCTCCGACGGCTCCAAGCTGACCGTCGGCGAGGTGGAGCTGCCGGCCGGCGCCACCCCCCGGGACGGCTATCTTCCCTGGTCGGCGGGGGACGAAGGGCTCAAGGGCCACCGCACCTTCCACCCCGACGACTTCACGGGCACCGGCGGCGGCGACCGCAGGCACGGCGGGTTGGTGTGGCAGGACCGCTACCGTCCCGGCGCGGCCGAGGGCGACTGGTTCACGCCGGGGACCGCCGGGGAGTGGCGCGTGGCGCGGGAGGGCTTCGCCGACGGCACCGTCGTGGAGTACCGCACCCCGCCCCGCGCCGCGGCCGACGACGCGGTGCACGCCGGGCCCGGCGACGACTGGATCCGTACCGACCAGCACGGCGAGATCGTGGCGCGCCGCGACACCTGGCCGGGCGCCGACGGCTCCGGCATCGAGGTCACCGCGAGCGGCCGCCCCGGCGCCGCCGAGGTCACCTGGGAGGCGGGCGGCGAGTCCGGTGTCCGGGTGCAGTCGGCGGGCGGCGGCACCGGCCGGTACTGGGACAACGCCTCGTACCAGGATTTCGACGCCGCGGGCCGGCTGATCCGCGAGCACCGGGTGCTCGGCGACGGCACGTTCGTCGACGCCTGGCGGGTGCCCGGACGGGATGGCGAGCCGCCGGTGTGGCACTGGAACAAGGCCGGCAAGGACGGCCACCTCCTGGAGTTCGGCGACGGCACAGGCAGCCGCGTCCGCACCTGGACCGACGCCCGGGGCAATCCGCTGGACGACTGGCGCAAGGGCGCCCTGTGGGCCGACCGCACCGGCGGCGCCGAGGGCGATCTCGTCCAGGAGATCCCGCCGGTGCCGCGCTCCGGTTCGGCGTTCCAGGACCGCTTCGGCGACCCGTCGGTCCGGGTCCGCGAGCACCGGTCCACCCCGGACGCGGAGTACACGGCCGGTGAGTGGCGGGAGTTCGACAACGGCGTGGCGGTGCGGACCCGTACCGCGCTGGACGACGGGACGTTCCTGGAGTCCGACGCGTGGAACAAGCAGTGGCGGCGCTACGGCGGCGCCGACGGCACCACGCTGCTGTCGGAGCGGACCATGGCCGGGTACGTCTGGGAGAAGGACAGCTTCGGCCGGATGACGTTGGCCGGCCGGGAGAACGACTTCCGCGGCTGGGCCGCCGAGTACCGCGGCGGCAGCCGGATGCTGCGCGAGCCGAACCGCTTCGCGTGGTCGAAGAACGTGAACGGCGAATCGCTGTACACGCCGTTCGTGCAGAAGGCCGCCACCCAGGTGCTGGTGGAGTTCCTCCAGGAGTTCACGCTCGACTTCACCGTCGGCCTGATCGTCAACGCCGTCGCGGCGGAGATCTCCGGACGGGAGTTCAGCTGGACGGACGTGGCCAAGGCGGCGTTCGGCGCTGCGGTCGGCTCCACCGTGAAGATCGGCGTGAGCGGGCTGCACCACATGGCCGGGCGCGGCGGCACCCTCAAGACCGGGATGAGCAACGTCGATTCCGGCAAACCGTTCGCCCGGCCCCCGGCCTCCGACGACACCTGGTCGACGGAGTGGGCCGGCAACGAGAAGGTCACCCGCTGGCGCGCCGGAACGTACGACTTCAGCGTCGGCATCGCCTCCGGCCTGGTCTCGGGCCTCATCACGGGCAGCGCGAGCGCGGCGATCTTCGGGGTGTACGACGCGAACGGCAACCTCGTCCACCTCTCGGGCGTGGACGCGCTGCGCGAGGGCGGTCTCGGCATGGCGTCGGGCCTCGCGGGCGGCCTCACCTTCGGGGCGGGCAAGACACTGCTGCAACAGTCCGCGGCGGGCAGGTTCTACCATCGGCAGGGCCTGGTGGACCTGTTCCTGGTGGGCGGCATCAGCAAGTTCGCCGACAAGATGTTCGGCGGGCTGGTCCTCACGCCCGAGCTGCGGCAGGCCGATCCGCCGTGGTGGCGGCAGCCCGCCCCGGAACCGTCCGACCCCGCCCCGCACGATCCGCAGGAGAGCACGTCATGACGAACCCCGTGTACCGCGTCGCCGCCCGGGGACGCGGCGCCCACCGGACGATCTCCGACGCGGTGGCGGCCGTCCCCGCGGGCGCGGTGATCGCCGTCGCGCCGGGTGTCTACCCGGAGAACGTCCGGCTGGAGCGCCGCGTGGTGCTCGTGCCCGAACAGGGGCCCGGCACCGTCGAGATCCGTCCGGCGCACGGCCCGGCGCTGAGCGTCGCCGCTCCGGACTGCGCGGTGCGGCAGGTGACGCTCCAGGGCACCGATCCGGCGGAGGCGCTGGTACGGGTCGAGGACGCGGCCGGGCTGGTGCTGGAGGAGTGCGCGCTCAGCCACGGCCGGATCGAGGTGCTGGGGCGGCCCGACGCACCGGACGCGCCGGAGACCGCCGAACTGCCCGAGGAGGCCG
Organism: Streptomyces sp. NPDC059080; assembly: GCF_042739975.1. NCBI lineage: Bacteria > Bacillati > Actinomycetota > Actinomycetes > Kitasatosporales > Streptomycetaceae > Streptomyces > Streptomyces sp. NPDC059080. The sequence continues at coordinate 244,770 of NZ_JBHYGX010000001.1, read as the reverse complement.
CGCGGCTGGCGGCGCTGCACGGCGCGCTCACCGCGGACCTGGTGGAGGACCTTCAGGATCCGACGACCGGCGGGGTGCTGCTGCTGCGCCGCACCCGGCTGCACGGTGCCCGCCATGCCGCGCTGCACGTCAGCGGCGACGGCCGGGCCCGGATCGAGGACTCCACGATCACCTCGGTCGACGGCATCGGCGTGGTGCTGTCGGGCACCGCGCGGGTGGTCGCCGACGGGCTGCGGATCACCGGGAGTTCGGGGTCGGCGCTGCGCGCCCGGGGCGCGACCCGGCTGGCGGTGCGCGCCGCCCGGCTGACCGGTCCGGGCCGCCACGGGCTGCTGGCGCAGGACACCGCGCAGGTGCTGCTGGACGACTGCCTGGTGGAGGGCGCCGCGGGCTCCGGGGCGCAGGCCGAGCACGAGGCGCGGGTCGATCTGACCGGCTGCCGGATCGTGTCGCCGGGCGGCAGCGGCCTGGTCACCGGCGGCGCCGCGCAGTTGACCGCGCAGGACTGCCGGGTGGTGGCCCCGGCGGCCAACGGCGCGCTGGCGCTGGGCGACAGTGCGCTGGCCCTGGCGGACTGTTCGGTGTCCGGCAGCGGGTTCAGCGCCCTGCATCTGGGCGAGCGGGCCCGCGGTGAGCTGACCGGCTGCCGGGTGACGGGCAGCGAGGAGCATGCACTGGTCGTCACGGACGAGGCCCGGGTGCGCGCCGAGGACACCGCGCTGAGCGGCGCCGCGATGTGCGGGGTGCAGGTGGCGGTGGCCGGTGCGGTGACGCTGACGGGCTGCCGGGTGACGGGCGGTGAGAGCGGCGTACGGCTGCTGTCGGCCGAGGAGTCGGAGCTGACGGAGAGCACGGTCGCCGGGCAGCGCAAGGCCGGTGTGGAGCTGGGGCCGGGCGCGCGGGCGCGGCTGACCGGCACCCGGATCGCGGACGTGGGCAGCGCGGGTGTGACGGTGGCGAGCGGTGCCCGGCTGCGGATGGACGGCGGCGGGGTGTTCCGGGCCGGTGGCACCGCGCTGGTGCTGTGGAAGGACACCGACTGCGCGGTGCGTGGCGTCCGCGTCGACACCGCCGGGAAGAACGGCATCCTCGTCGGCGACGACGCATCCGGCACCTTCGAGTACTGCGACATCCGCGCCACCGCCTTCCCCGCGCTGCACATCGGCGAGCGGGCCGAGCCGCGTTTCGTCCGCTGCCGGGTCTTCGACTGCGCGCAGGACCTGGGCACCGCCAAGGACGCGGCCCCGGTGTTCGAGGACTGCACGGCGCACGGCGTGGAGCAGTCGGTGCTGCCGACCGCGACGGCCACCGGCCCCGGCCCGGCGGCGCCCGCCCGGCCCGGCGCGTCCGGTCAGCCGTCCGGCCCGTCGTCCGACGCGGAGACGCCGGAGGGCGGGGCCGGGGAGCTGGCCGACGAGGGCGCGCCCGAGGCGGAGCCGGAGTCGCTGGAGGACCTGCTGACCGAGCTGGGCGAACTGGTCGGCCTGGAGCGGGTCAAGCGCGACGTCGGCGGCATGGTCAAGCTGATGCAGACGGTCCGGCGGCGCCGCGAGGCCGGGCTGCCGGCGCCGCCCCTCAGCCGCCACCTGGTGTTCGCGGGCAACCCGGGCACCGGTAAGACGACGGTGGCCCGGCTCTACGGCAGGCTGCTGAAGGCGCTGGGGCTGCTGGCCGTCGGGCATCTGGTGGAGGTGGACCGCTCCGCGCTGGTCGGCGAGTACGTCGGCCACACCGGTCCGAAGACCACCGAGGCGTTCAACCGGGCGCGCGGCGGGGTGCTCTTCATCGACGAGGCGTACTCGCTGGCCCCGGCGATCGCCGGGAACGACTTCGGTACGGAGGCCATCGCCACGCTGGTGAAGCTGATGGAGGACCAGCGCGACGAGGTCGTCGTCATCGCGGCGGGCTACCCCGACGACATGGACCGCTTCATCGGCTCCAACCCCGGTCTGTCCTCGCGGTTCTCCCGCACCCTGCTGTTCGAGGACTACAGCTCCGACGAGCTGGTGCACATCGTGGAGCACCATGCGGAGCGGCACGCGTACAAGCTGACCGGCGAGGCGCGCCAGGCGCTGTCGGGGCACTTCGCGGCGATCCCGCGCACCGTCCGCTTCGGCAACGGCCGCACCGCGCGCCAGGTGTTCCAGGAGATGACCGAACGGCAGGCGATGCGCGTCTCCGAACTGGACGCCCCGGACGCCGACGCCCTGATGCAGCTGTCCCCCCTGGACCTGCCGGAAGACGCCCTCACCCACTGACCCCCTCCCGCTCCCATCCGTTCCGACTCGGAGGTCCCCTTGCCACCGGACATTCCCCGCTCCCCCAACCCCCCGTCGAAGGAACCACCCGGCGGTTTCTCCCGTACGTTCGCCCGCGACCCGGGCCGGACCCGGATCGGGCTGCTGCCCGAGCGCCGGGTGTGGATCGCGCTCGGCTCGACCGTCGCGCTCGTCGCCGGAGCCGTGGTGCTCGGGCCGCTGGCCCAGCGCGGGTTGCAGATGAGCGCCGACGACACCCGGGTCGCCGCCGCCGCGGTGGCGAGCCCGTCGCCGGAGGCGTCGAAGACGGCCGAGCCGTCGCCGAGCGCCACGAAGGCGAGCCCCACCCCCACGCCCGGCAAGAAGGACGACGACGCGCCCCCGGCCGGCCGGCCCGCGCGCGACGTGCCCCCGCCGCGCACCCAGGACACCCCTGATCCGCCGTCGCAGGGGAAGAACGGCGGCGTGGTGGCGGAGCATCCGTCCGGCTCCGCGGGCACGACGAAGCACCACGCGGCGCAGCCCCCCAAGGTCACCGGCCCGACCGGGACCATCACCGGCATGAACGGCATCTGCCTGGACGTCGCCAACGGCAACCGCGCCAACGGCACGCCCATCCAGGTCCACGACTGCAACGGCATGCCCGCCCAGCGCTGGACGATGGCGTCGGACGGCACCGTCCGGGCCTACGGCAAGTGCATGGACGTCGCGAACAACGCCACGTCGGACGGTTCGCTGATCCACCTGTGGGACTGCAACGGCCGTCCGTCGCAGCAGTGGGTGTTCTCCGGCGCCCCGCACGACCTGGTGAACCTCCCGGCCAACAAGTGCCTGGACATCCGCGCCGCCAACGCCTCGAACGGCACCCGCGTCCAGATCGCCAACTGCTCCGGCAACCCGGCGCAGAAGTGGAGCGTGCCGACCTGATGCGGCCGCCGGGCGGCGACGCCTGATTCACACCGGGCGCGCGGCTGACCCGCGGCGGCGTCCGGTCCGGCCGGACGCCGAAAAAAGACCGGCGGTGGGTTCCCGCGCCCTGCACGAGGCGCGGGAACCCACCGCCGGAGCGTTGCGCCCGGCGGGCCTGTGCGCGGGCCCGCCGGATCAGCGGCAGCGTACGCCGCCGGATACCGCGTCGCTCACTTCTCCGTCTCGGCGGCGAGATTGGCGAGAATCGCGTCGTAGATCCGGCCGAGGCCCTTGGGCGCGAAGGTCCGCTCGAAGAAGCCGCCGATACCGCCGGCGCCCTGCCAGGTGGTGGTGACCGTGACCTTGGCGCGCTTCTCGCCCGCGGGCGTGACGACCCAGGTGGTGACCATGGAGGAGTTGCGGTCCTTCTCGACGAGCTGCCCGTCGGTCGGCTCGTCGACCTCCAGCAGGCAGTCGCGGACCCGCTTGCTGGTCGCCTGGAGCTTCCAGTGCACCAGCGTGCCCTTGCCGTCGCCGCCCTCGCGGACCTCGTACTCGCTGAACTGCTCGGGCAGCAGCTTGCCGCGGGTGCCGGTGTAGTCGGCGAGCGCGTCGAACACGTCCTCCGGGTCCGCAGCGATCTCCCGCTCGGTGACGGCCTCGACCTGACCCATGTGTGCTGTCCTCCACTTTTCGGCGCGGTCCTGCCCAGCGCGGTCCCGCGATGCGCGCTCAGCCAACCATCCCGGGGCCACCCACCCAAAATCCGGCGCAACCCATCCGAAGGAACAGGTGTTCTGTTGTGGTGTGAGGGGATCTACGGGAGGGGCGGGGAGGCGTGATGCACCGGGAACCATCCGAGCGAGGGCCTGTCGGCACTGTTCGGCAGTGTTCGGCACGGAGATCGTCAGCCGGACGTTCGCCACCCCGGAATTCCGCGGATCACCTTTCGCGAGGTTGACTCAGACCAGCGCGATGCCGGCCTGAGCCTTGATGACATCCACGGCGTCACTGGTCAGCCACCGAAGCGGCACAACGGTCCAGCGATCGGTACCGGGCTTACGCATGACGACGGCCTTGCCGTCCTGGATCAGCTCACCCCGCATGAAACCGTGATCGCGCTTGAGGTCATCCGCCAGGCGTTCACCGTGGATCATCCCGCTACTCCTGTTCGTGGTCCCTGTCGTCCGCCATGCCGCTGTGAACGTCGCCGTTCTGAGAGACGCGGGTGTCCGGGTCAGTCGCCTGCCCCTGGTTGGCCTGCGGGTCCCACGGCTCCCCCGCGCTCTCGAAATCCTTCCTGCCCATTCTCGTGTTCCTTCCGGTGAGGAGTTGTGTCGTCGTGTCGTGCTGTGGTGACCCGTCCGGCCGCTCGGCCTGTCCAGGGTTCGGCACGGCCGGACGGGGGCTTAACAGGACGCGCCGGAGGCGGTGCACGACATCCGGCGGGACCAGCCGCTTATCACCCGTATGACGACCACGCTATGGACGAACCGAAAGCAACTTCCAGCTGGTTCTATGTTGTTGCACGCAAATTCTCAGCGCAGTGCATCGAGGGATGCCGTTACCAGCGATCGGGCTTCCACCCCGTAGACGGCCAACGCCTGCAGGTCCGACCATGCCCTGACGTACATCGCCACTTCACCAGGTGCGGTAAGCGTCACCTGGGCCGCCAGAAGTTCCACATGCACGCGCTGGTCATCGAAAATATCGAAGCTCTCCAGCGTCCACATGCCGCGCTCCCGGGCAGCGAACGGAATGATCCCGAGGGACACCGCAGGAAGCGACATGACGGACAACAGATGCCCCAGTTGTCCCGCCATCGCCTCGGCGCCGCCCACCTGGTAGCGCAGAACCGACTCCTCAACCAGCAGCGCGAATCGGTGCGTTCCCTCGTACAGGACGCGGGCTCGCGCCATGCGGGCGTCCACCGCTTCCGTCGTGTCGTCGGGGGTGCCGTGAAACCGGCTGATGGATGACAGCAGGGCGGCGGCGTACGCGGGCGTCTGAAACAACCCCGGTACCACGTGGGACGCGTAACCCCGGTGAACCTTGGTCCGCTCGTACAGCGGGATACGGGCCTCTTGGAGACGGCGCAGGCCGGTGCGCTGTAGCCGCTTCCACTCCAGATACATGGAGTCGGCGCTGCGCGAAGCGGCCACTATGTCGGCCGCCTGGTCGCCAGCCCCGCAGGCAGTGCACCAGGCACGGATATCGGCATCGGAGGGAGGCGTACGCGCGCTCTCGATGCGCGAGGTCTTGGACTTGTGCCACCCGCAGCGAGCTGCCAGCTCATGCCCCTTCAAACCAGCGTCCAGACGCACTTCACGAAGCCGTGCCGCCACGGCCTTACGGGCGCTTTCGACACTCGATGACTGGTACTGGGGCATGAGCTGACTTGCCGCAGCAGCGGCTAGACCGTGAACCTCTCGTGCGGGGTGGCGCGCTGCCACACGGACTCGAACGACTCACTGAAGCTCTTGACCACGGACGGGTCGTCGCACATCTCGTGGCCGTCCAACGCGCCATCGCCCGTGAAGTACCCGAACCTGATCAACCGGTCATCGAGAATCCACAGATCGGCGCCCGGCAAGAGCAGCGTTGCGGCATCCCGGCGCGGCAGCCACCGCACCTGTTCCCCGGCTTCCTGATTGAGGTGCGATGCCTCGTACTCGAACCGGATGTAGTCGGTAACCGGCTCGGACACGACACGGGCCCGGCGCATCTGCACCCCGCGACCGACGGCCTCCCGTACGAGTTCCGTCCACGGGCGGAAGTCCTCGACAAAGGCCGGAGTGATCCCGCCTGCCTGCTTCCACTCGGCGAAGCGGCCCCCGTCGTCGTACCCCTCGTAGGTGTCGCGAAGTTCGAGGTGTACGGCGGAGCGCTGGCAGTCCCTGATCAGCTCACTGAACGGCGGAACGCTGCTCGGCTTCATCACATGCCTTCCTGATCAGCGGCACCATGCGCGCCGGAATGCGGATCACTGCCTCAGAGTCGGGGATGTGTCCGGCCGTCAGGCATTCCGCTTCCGTCGTACCGTCGGCCTTCCATCCCTGCATCACCAGGTCAGCCGATGTCTCGTCCACCCATACGGTCGGGCAGTTGTCGCCGTTGGTGTTCGGGTCCTTACCGAAGAACAGTAGAGCCATGATCTTGACCTCTGCCTACTCGGTTGCGTCTTGTTGCACGAGCTTCGCCTCTGCGCGTGATCATCTCAAGGGCGCGAACGGGAGCGCGAGGGGTGGTGAATCACAGATCAGCAACTGCCCTCCTGCGTCACCTACTTCATCGCCCGAGGTGTGGGCAGTCCGGTGAGTCCGAGATTCCAAGGCCGCCCCGGAACGCAGAAAGGGTCCCACCTCCGACCAGGCCACCGGAAAAGGACGTGCCCCACCCGGCCGGACGCCCTACCGTCCCCGCATGACGAGAGAGAGCGGGGCGCCGTTGCGCGTCCGGGAGATGGACGAGGGCGACGCCGAGGCGGTGGCCGCGGTGCGGGTGCGCGGGTGGCGGGCGGCGTACGACGGGCTGATGCCGCGGGCGTATCTGGACGCGCTGAACATGCCGGAACAGGCGGCGGCGCAGCGGGCCCGGCTGCGGCGACGGCCGCCCGCGGTCCGCGATCTGGTGGCGGAACGGGCGGGCGCGGTCGTCGGCTGGGTCTGCGTCGGCCCCGGTCCCGCGCCGGACGCCGCCGGTCACCCGGCACCGGGCGGCACCGCTCCGGACGGCCCGGGCCCGGCGTCCGGCCCCGTCGGCGAGCTGTTCGCGCTGTACGTCGCGCCGGAGCTGATCGGCACGGGAATCGGCCGCACCCTGATGGAGGCCGCGCTGGAGCGCGCCCGGGAGGCCGGGTTCGGCGAGCTGCGTCTGTGGGTGGTGCGCGGCAACACCCACGCCCGGCGGTTCTACGCCCATGCCGGTTTCGCCCCGGACGGCGCGGAACAGACGGACGAGGTGGACGGCGTGCCCGTCCCCGAGCTGCGCTACCGGCGCTCGGTGGGGTGAGGGCGACGGGGCGGCCGACTGGCACCGTCCCGCGCCCGCACCAGTTGGCCCTCGGCGGAATCACCTTTCACCGCAAGTGGCGGCTCATGAGCACGTTGCCGTCAGCGACAGCCGACAGGCCACCACCAGCACGCGCCCGGGACCGTATGGCAGCCGGTTCGGCACACTGCCCGCCCCCCTCGACCGGGACCGGTTCGCGGTCCATCCGTAGCGGCAGATCAACAGGTCGAGGGCTGTCCCCGGTCGGCTCGGTTGTCATGCCACCCGACGCTAGAGACCTCGCCGACCAGCAGCAATGGCAGTTCTGTCCACGCTCGGCGGTAAGTGCCACAAGGCGTTACACGGGCAGCCCCACCGTGTCGGCAAGGGAGCGCATCTCCCCCGTCAGGGTCCGTCGCCCGGCCATGATGCGGCCGAGAATGTCGCGGGCGTACCTCTGGTTCGGCAGCCACTCCGGAGCGGCGTCGCGGATGCTCACCAAGGTCTCGACCGCTTGCCCGTACTGCCGCGTGCTGGCGTACGCGTCGGCCACGTCGAGCAGGTGACGGTTGCGGTTGTTCGAGGTGGGGCGGAGCCCCGCCGCCGGAACCTTCCCGGCCAGCTTGAGCACCACGTCCGGACGATCCAGGACCATGGCGTTCTCCGTTCTCTTGAGCACCACCGTGACGGGGCCGAAGGCACGCAGGAAGTCGCCACCGGGGGCGAACTCCCGCCCCAGGGCCACCGCGGCGGAGTGGGCGAGTCTCAGCGCATCCTCGGCCTCTTCCGCACGGTTGTCCCGCACCGCGGCAGCCGACAGGCGAAGCAGCAGCCATCCCCACGCGCTGAGTTCGTCCGGGGTCGCCCGTGACAGCCGGGGTTCCATGTCGTCGGCCCACCGGGTGGCCAGCTCCCGCGCTTCACCGAGCTTGCCCTGTCGCAGCAGCAGCCAGCACATCGTGTTGATCGTGGACGCACCTTGAAGCCGGTCCGCGGAGCCGTCCAGCGCAGTCCTCAGGCACCACTCAGCAGCTTCGAACTGGCGGGTCTGCGTCAGCAGCCAACCAATGAGCTGCAACAGGCGCATGCGAACGGCGTACCCCTCGGGGTCGAGCTGCGCCACGGTTCCGGCGTCCCTCAACAATGCGGGCAGGACCACCCGCAGGTCCGCGATCCGGTCGCCGGCGAACAGAGGTACCGCAGCGCTGAGCGCATCGCGCACCCCTTCCAAGGTCGGCGGCTCATCCAGCTCGGCAGCATCCCCGAGCGGCGTCGTCAACGCCCTTCTGACGGTTACCCACTGGTCAAGGGTGGCGGCACTCGCGCCGTCCTCCACCGCCTCCACCACGAGTCGCATGGTGGGCACCCCGAGCGACGCAGCGAGCCGACGCACCGTCTCCAGGCGCGCGTCCTCCCGTTCGCCCTGTTCAAGCTTCCGGATCAGCGACACGGACACACCGGACTCACGGGCCAGCTCGTTCTGCGTCTTCCCCCGGCGCTTGCGGACTTCCCTGAGCCGATCGCCCAAGTTGGCAGGCATGAGCCGAGAGTACGCCCGCCCCGCTCGCCCCTTCGCCCGTCACGTACCCCCCGGCGCCCCCAACCGCGCCAACGCGGCCGCCGCCGCGGCCGCCAGCCGGGGATGCCCGGTCGCCGTGGTCAGCGCGGGGACCGCGCGGCGGTCGCCGAGGGCGCCCAGGCCCTCGACGCAGGCCAGGGCGACGCGCCAGTACGGCGTGTGCGGGGCGGTCAGCCGTTCCAGGGTGGCGATCAGCGCCGGTACGGACTGCGGGGCCCGTAGCTCGGCCAGCAGCCGGACGGGGTGCAGGGCGTAGGCGGTGCGCAGCGGATTGGTGGCGAGGGCGGCGGCCGCGCGGGCGGTGCGCGGGTCGCCGAGCCGGGCCAAGGCGCGCGCGGCCGTGGCGCACCGCACCGGGTCGCGGTAGTTGAGCAGCAGCACCAGCGTCTCGAAGGCGCGGGTGTCGCCCGCGCAGCCGAGGACGAAGGCGGCGATCTCGCGGGCCCACAGCGGGCGCTCCACCGCGACCAGTACGGCGGCCAGTTCGTCGCGCCCGGCGGCGCTGCCGCGGCGGGCGAGGCCGAGCAGCCGCTCGTAGGCCGCCAGATCGTCCGCCGTGCGCAGCTCGGCACGCACCCGGTCCGTCAAATCGTGGAATTCTTCTTCCATTTGCCGCCTTCTCTCCCGCCGGCCGGCCGATCGCCCGCCGGGCCCGCCCGCTGTGGCCCGCGCCACGCTTCCAGCCCCGCCCTACCCCTGGACCCGGGGTTACCCACCGGTTAGCCTCGTGGAACGAGCAGCACCCCTGCTCCGGCGGCCTGGTGACGCAGCCGCCCGCAGTACGTCGGTTCGGTGAGCACCACCCGGTCCGGTCCGCACGCCCGGTCCGGTATCCAGCGCGGCACCGTTACGGAGAGCACGGCACGGCCCCGGGACAGGGCCTGCCGCCCGCCTCTCCGCGCACCCGCATCCCTCAGCCCCGCACCGCCCGCGGTGCCCGGCCCGCCCCGGCGCACGCCCGCCGTGGTGGCCGCCGTACGCCGCGCCGCGCCGTGGTGCGCCCACTCCTCAGTCGTCACTTCTCCCCTGCCCGCAGGGGAACACCCTCTGGAGTCCCTCGATGGACCGTCAGTCCACCCCCGATCTCTCCTCCGACCCGTCCGGCGCCACGCCGCCCCTGACGACCGTGGCCGTGATCGGCCTCGGCACGATGGGCGCCCAGATCGCCGAGATCCTCGCCCGCGCCGGGCGCGAGGTCATCGGCGTCGACACCGATGACACCGCCGCCCGTACCGCCGTCGGCTCGCTCGCCGCCGCCACCGCCCGCTCCGTCGCGCGCGGCCGGATCACCGAGCGGGAGCGGCAGTCGGTCCTGGCGCGGTTCCGTACCTTCCCCGAGGTGCGGGCCGCCGCCGACGCGGACCTCGTCATCGAGGTGGTGCCCGAGGATCACGCGCTCAAGCGGGAGGTGCTGGCCGCGCTGGACGCGGTGGTGCGCCCGGACACGATCATCGCGACCGGCACCAACGCCCTGTCGGTGACCCGGCTCGCCGCCGAATCCCAACGCCCCGAGCGGGTCCTCGGGCTGCACTTCTTCAACCCGGCACCGGCGATGAAGCTCGTCGAGGTGGTCTCCTCGGTGCTGACCTCGCCGACCGCCGTCGCCGCCGTCACCCAACTCGCCCGTGACCTGGGCAAGGACCCGATCGCGGTGGGCGACCGGCCCGGCTTCGTCGCCGACGGTCTGCTCTTCGGCTACCTCAACCAGGCGGCCGCGATGTACGAGTCGCGGTACGCCGGGCGGGAGGACATCGACGCCGCGATGCGGCTGGGCTGCGGCCTGCCGATGGGCCCGCTGGCGCTGCTCGACCTGATCGGCGTGGACACCGCCCGCACCGTCCTGGAGGCGCTGTACGCGGCTTCCCGCGACCGGCTGCACGCGCCCGCGCCGATCCTCGGCCAGCTCGCCGAGGCGGGGCTGACCGGCCGCAAGGCGGGCCGCGGCTTCTACACGTACGAGGCGCCGGGCTCGGCCACCGTCGTACCGGACGCACAGACCCCGGCGGACGGCGGCGGGCGCGGCGCCGGGCGGCCGGTGCGTGCCGTCGGCGTCGCCGGGTCCGGGACGATGGCGTCCGGTATCGCCGAGGTCTTCGCGAAGGCGGGCTTCGACGTCGTGCTGGCGGCCCGCAGCCCTCAGAAGGCGGAGCGGGCCGTGGCGCGGATCGCGAAGTCGCTGGGCCGCTCGGTGGAGAAGGGCCGGCTGACCGCCGGGGAGCGGGACGCCGCGCTGGCCGCGATCACCCCGGCCGGTTCCCTGGACGCACTGGCCGAGGTCGATCTGGCCGTCGAGGCGGTGGCCGAGGATCTGGCCGTCAAGCAGGAGCTGTTCGCCGCCCTGGATGCGGTCTGCAAGCCGGGCGCGGTCCTGGCGACCACCACCTCGTCGCTGCCGGTCATCGCCTGCGCCCGCGCCACCTCCCGGCCGCAGGACGTCATCGGGATGCACTTCTTCAACCCGGCGCCCGCGATGAAGCTGGTCGAGGTGGTGCGGACGGTGCTGACCGCCGACGAGGTGCACGCCTCCGTCCGGCAGGTGTGCGCGGCAGCGCGCAAGCACGCGGTGGACTGCGGTGACCGCGCCGGGTTCATCGTGAACGCGCTGCTGTTCCCGTACCTCAACAACGCGGTGAAGATGGTGCAGGAGCACTATGCGACGCCGGACGACATCGATGCGGCGATGAAGCTGGGCGGCGGCTACCCGATGGGCCCGTTCGAGCTGCTGGACGTCGTCGGGCTCGATGTGTCGCTGGCGATCGAGAAGGTGCTGCACGCGGCGTTCCGCGATCCGGGGCTGGCCCCGGCGCCGCTGCTGGAGCACCTTGTCGCCGCGGGCTGCCTGGGCCGCAAGACCGGCCGCGGCTTCCGTGAGTACGCCCGGCGCTGACCGGGACCGGTGGGGTGGGCTGCTGGCGCCTTCGGGCGGTCCGCCCCAGGTCAGCGGGGTGCGGGGGGCACCGCATGCCACGGGCCGCGGGAATATGAAGTACCGTCCCCACATGTCCCAGCCCGCTCGTTCCCCGTCCCCCGACACCCCGGAGACCAGCACTCCCGGCGCCCGCCGCGCGGCGGCCCAGCGGCTCAAGATGCGCCGCGAACTCTCGGCCGCGGCCATGGAGTTGTTCGCGACCAAGGGCTACGAGGCGACCACGGTCGACGAGATCGCGGCGGCCGCCGGTGTCGCCCGGCGGACGTTCTTCCGCCACTTCCGCTCCAAGGAAGAGGCGATCTTCCCCGACCACGACGACACCCTGGTCCGCGCCGAGGCGGTCCTCGACGCGGCACCGGCGCACGAGAACCCGCTCGACACGGTCTGCCGCGGCATCAAGGAAGTCATGCGGATGTACGCGGCGTCCCCCGCGGTGTCCGTGGCCCGCTACCGCCTGACCCGTGAGGTGCCCACCCTCCGGGAGGCCGAGATCGCGTCGGTCGCCCGCTACGAGCGGCTGTTCACCCGCTACCTCCTCGGCCATTTCGACGAGGGCGCGCACCGCGAGGGCGACGACGATCCGCTGCTCGCCGAGGTCGCCGCGTCGGCGGTGGTCACCGCCCACAACCACGTACTGCGGCGGTGGCTGCGGGCCGGCGCCGAGGGCGATGTGGAGACCCAGCTGGACCACGCCTTCGGGATCGTCCGGGAGACCTTCGGCACCGGCATCGGCGCGGGCCGTGCCGCCTCCGGGGAGAGCGCGCCCGCGGCGGTCTCCCGCGAGGGCGAGGTGCTGGTCGCGGTGGCGCGGACGGACGCCCCGTTGGACGAGGTCATGAAGACGATCGAACGGGCGCTGAAGAAGCGCTGACCGCCCGGGCGCCGCCCGCCGCTCCCCCGCCCTCACCCCGAGCCCGTACCACCCGGCCCCCCGGGGCCCCCCCCCCCCCGCGCCCCGGGGCCGGGGGGGGCGCGGCGGGGGGCACCCGGCCCCGCCGGGGGGGAC
>NZ_JBHYGX010000001.1:180489-232089 GCF_042739975.1 Streptomyces sp. NPDC059080 | reverse complement strand
CCACGCCCCTCGCGCCCCCCCCCCACCCCCCCCCCACCCCCCCCCCCCCCCCCACCCTCCCCCTTCCCCCCCCCACCGTGGCGGGGCCGGGCTCCGGGGGCCCCGCGGCATGTCCGGAACCCGGGCCCTGCTGCGCGATCATCCCTCATCCGCGGGCCCCTTTGAACGATCATCCATCGCTCGCGGAACCCCTTTGAACGATCATCGCTCAGATGTGAGGGCTTTCTTTCATCTGAGAGAAAGTCTTGGCACTCAGTGCCTTGTTCACTGGCACGTGGTGTCATACGTTGAGGGGGTCCGAGCGACCGGCACGCACCCATCCCTGCGTGCCGGATGTCCCAACGACCGTGCCACGGCCGTCCGTTCGGGCGCCTGCGTCACAGGCAACCGCGCTCACCGGCGCCGACACCCAGCGGCCCCTCATCCGCACACCGCACCACCCCCGACGTTCCCTCAAGCCGTTCCCGAACGAGCTTCGCCGGAGGCACACCGTGAACGAAATCCTGGACGCGATCCTCGCGCCCGACACCACCCGCGACGACTTCGCCGCCCTGCCGCTCCCCGAGTCCTACCGCGCGGTCACCGTCCACAAGGACGAGGCCGAGATGTTCGCCGGACTCGCGACCCACGAGAAGGACCCGCGCAAGTCCCTGCACGTCGAGGACGTGCCGCTGCCCGAACTGGGCCCCGGCGAGGCGCTGGTCGCCGTCATGGCGTCCTCCGTGAACTACAACAGCGTCTGGACCTCGATCTTCGAGCCGCTGCCGACCTTCGGCTTCCTGGAGCGCTACGGCAGGCTCTCCCCGCTCGCCAAGCGCCACGACCTGCCGTACCACGTCATCGGCTCCGACCTGGCGGGCGTGGTGCTGCGCACCGGCCCCGGCGTCAACTCCTGGCACCCCGGCGACGAGGTCGTCGCGCACTGCCTCTCCGTGGAGCTGGAGTCCTCGGACGGGCACAACGACACGATGCTCGACCCCGAGCAGCGGATCTGGGGCTTCGAGACCAATTTCGGCGGGCTCGCCGAGATCGCGCTGGTCAAGTCCAACCAGCTGATGCCGAAGCCGGGCCACCTCAGCTGGGAGGAGGCCGCCGCCCCGGGCCTGGTCAACTCCACCGCGTACCGCCAGCTGGTCTCCCGTAACGGCGCCGGTATGAAGCAGGGCGACAACGTCCTCATCTGGGGCGCCAGCGGCGGACTCGGCTCGTACGCCACCCAGTTCGCGCTGGCCGGTGGCGCCCACCCGGTCTGCGTGGTGAGCAGCGAGGACAAGGCGGAGATCTGCCGGAAGATGGGCGCCGAGGCGATCATCGACCGCAAGGCCGAGGGCTACAAATTCTGGCAGGACGAGCACCACCAGGACCCCCGCGAGTGGAAGCGGTTCGGCAAGCGGATCCGCGAGCTGACCGGCGGCGAGGACGTCGACATCGTCTTCGAGCACCCGGGACGCGAGACGTTCGGCGCCTCCGTCTACGTCACCCGCAAGGGCGGCACCATCGTCACCTGCGCCTCCACCTCGGGCTATCAGCACGAGTACGACAACCGCTACCTGTGGATGTCGCTGAAGCGGATCGTCGGCTCGCACTTCGCCAACTACCGCGAGGCGTGGGAGGCCAACCGCCTCGTCGCCAAGGGCAGGATCCACCCGACGCTCTCCAGGGTGTACTCCCTCGACGACACCGGCCAGGCCGCGTACGACGTCCACCGCAACCTCCACCAGGGCAAGGTCGGCGTCCTCGCGCTCGCCCCCGAGGAGGGTCTGGGCGTCCGCGATGCGGAGATGCGCGCCAAGCACCTCGACGCGATCAACCTCTTCCGCGACGCATGAGTGCGCGCTTCCGGCGGGCCCGGAACACGACGTCGCACTGTCCGAACCGATAGGCGGTTGCTGCACCATGACTGAGCGTCAGAAGGATCGTCCGTGGCTGATGCGGACCTACGCCGGGCACTCCACGGCCGAGGCGTCCAACGAGCTGTACCGGCGCAACCTCGCCAAGGGGCAGACCGGGCTGTCGGTCGCGTTCGACCTCCCGACGCAGACCGGATACGACCCCGACCACGTCCTCGCCAGGGGTGAGGTCGGCCGGGTCGGCGTCCCGGTCTCCCATCTCGCCGACATGCGGCGGCTGTTCCAGGACATCCCGCTGGAGCAGATGAACACCTCGATGACCATCAACGCCACCGCCATGTGGCTGCTGGCGCTCTACCAGGTGGTCGCGGAGGAGCAGGGTGCGGACATCTCCACGCTCCAGGGGACGACGCAGAACGACATCGTCAAGGAGTACCTGTCGCGGGGCACGCACGTCTTCCCGCCCGGGCCCTCCCTCCGGCTGACCACCGACATGATCACGTACACGGTCCACCACCTCCCGAAGTGGAACCCGATCAACATCTGCAGCTACCACCTGCAGGAGGCGGGGGCCACGCCGGTCCAGGAGATCGCGTACGCGCTGTCCACCGCCATCGCCGTCCTGGACGCGGTGTTCGCCTCCGGGCAGGTCCCCGAGGAGCGCAGGGGCGATGTCGTCGCGCGGATCTCCTTCTTCGTGAACGCGGGCGTCCGCTTCGTCGAGGAGATGTGCAAGATGCGGGCGTTCGGCCGCCTGTGGGACACGATCACCCGCGAGCGGTACGGGATCGAGAACCCCAAGCAGCGCCGCTTCCGCTACGGCGTGCAGGTCAACTCGCTGGGCCTGACCGAGGCGCAGCCGGAGAACAACGTCCAGCGGATCGTCCTGGAGATGCTGGCGGTCACGCTGTCGAAGGACGCCCGCGCGCGGGCCGTCCAGCTCCCGGCATGGAACGAGGCGCTGGGCCTGCCCCGCCCCTGGGACCAGCAGTGGTCGCTCCGCATCCAGCAGGTCCTCGCCCACGAGAGCGATCTGCTGGAGTACGAGGACCTGTTCGCCGGGTCGCACGTCGTCGAGGCCAAGGTGGACGCCCTCGTCGAGGAGTGCCGGGCGGAGATCGACCGGATCCAGGAGATGGGCGGCGCGATGGCCGCCGTGGAGTCCGGCTACCTCAAGGCGCAGCTGGTCTCCTCGCACGCCGAGCGGCGGGCGCGGATCGAGTCCGGCGAGGAGAAGATCATCGGCGTCAACTGCCACGAGTCCACCGAGCCGAACCCGCTCACCGCCGACCTGGACACCGCGATCATGACCGTCGACCCGGCCAACGAGGCGCAGGTGGTCGGGGCCCTGCACGCCTGGCGGGACGCGCGCGACGAGGCGCGGGCCCAGGACGCGCTGGCCGCCCTGAAGAAGACCGCGGCGGGCGACACCAACCTCTTCCCCGCCACCCTGGAGTGCGCCCGCGCCGGGGTGACGACCGGCGAGTGGGCCTGGGCGCTGCGCGACGTCTTCGGCGAGTTCCGGGCGCCGACCGGGGTCTCCGGCGCGCCCCTCGCGGTCACCGCCGAGGCCGGTACGCCGCTCGCCGCGGTGCGCGGGAAGGTGGCGAGGACCGCCACCGAGCTGGGCACCGGCAAGCTGCGGCTGCTGGTCGGCAAGCCCGGTCTGGACGGCCACAGCAACGGCGCCGAGCAGATCGCGGTCCGCGCCCGCGACGCCGGTTTCGAGGTGGTCTACCAGGGCATCCGGCTCACGCCCGAGCAGATCGTCACGGCGGCCGTCGCCGAGGACGTGCACTGTGTGGGCCTGTCGATCCTGTCCGGTTCGCACGCCGAACTGGTACCGGACGTCCTGGCGCGGCTGGAGTGCGCCGGGGCCGATGAGGTGCCCGTCATCGTCGGCGGGATCATCCCGGCCGCGGACGCGGCCGCGCTCCGCGAGGCCGGGGTCGCCGCGGTGTTCACGCCGAAGGACTTCGGCATCACCGAGATCATCGGCCGTATCGTCGACGAGATCCGCACGGCGAACGGGCTCGCCCCTCTGGAGGTCCCCGCATGACCCCGGCACCGGCCCGCGCCACCCGTACCTCCCCGCCCGAAGCTCCCGAGGAGTGAGCACCATGCAGTTCGGCCGTACCTACGAAGAGTTCACCGTCGGCGACGTCTACAAGCACTGGCCGGGCAAGACGGTCACCGAGTACGACGACCACCTCTTCTGCCTGCTGACGATGAACCACCATCCGCTGCACATGGACGCCCACTACGCGGAGGAGACCACCGACTTCGGCAGGAACGTCGTCGTCGGCAACTACGTCTACTCGCTGCTGCTGGGCATGTCGGTGCCGGACGTCTCCGGGAAGGCCCTCGCCAACCTGGAGGTCGAATCGCTCAAGCACGTGGCGCCGACGTTCCACGGCGACACGCTGTACGGCGAGACGACGGTGCTCGACAAGACGCCGTCCCGCTCCAAGCCGGACCGCGGGATCGTGCAGGTCGAGACGGTGGGCTACAACCAGGACGGCACGCTGGTCTGCGTCTTCCGGCGCAAGGTCATGGTGCCGACCGCGGAGTACATCGCGGCGCGCGGCGGAGAGCAGCCCGGCCGTCCCGAGCTGAAGGCCCCGGCGGCCCGGAAGGAGAAGTAGACATGTCCCGTCTCGCGCAGACCGAGGGCCTGACCGACATCCAGCGGGAGATCCTCGCCACCGTCCGCGACTTCGTGGACAAGGAGATCATCCCCGTCGCCACGGAGCTGGAGCACCGCGACGCGTACCCGACGCAGATCGTCGAGGGCCTCAAGGAGCTGGGCGTCTTCGGGCTGATGATCCCCGAGGAGTACGGCGGCCTCGGCGAGTCCCTGCTCACCTACGCGCTGACGGTGGAGGAGATCGCCCGCGGCTGGATGAGCGTGTCGGGCATCATCAACACCCACTTCATCGTGGCGTACATGCTCAAGCAGCACGGCACGCAGGAGCAGAAGGACCACTTCCTGCCCCGGATGGCGGCGGGTGAGATCCGCGGCGCCTTCTCGATGTCGGAACCGGCACTGGGCTCGGACGTCTCGGCGATCTCGTCCAAGGGCGTGCGCGACGGCGGCGACTACCTCCTCACCGGCCAGAAGATGTGGCTGACCAACGGCGGCTCGTCGACGCTGGTGGCGGTGCTCTGCCGGACCGACGAGGGCCACCCCGAGGGCACCGCCCCGCACAAGTCGATGACGACCTTCCTGGTGGAGAAGGAGGCCGGATTCGGCGAGGTCCGCCCCGGTCTGACCATTCCCGGCAAGATCGAGAAAATGGGCTACAAGGGGGTGGACACCACCGAACTGATCATGGACGGCCTGCGCGTCCCGGCCGACCGGGTGCTCGGCGGCGAGACCGGACGTGGCTTCTATCACATGATGGACGGCGTCGAGGTGGGCCGGGTCAACGTCGCGGCGCGCGGCTGTGGCGTCGCCCAGCGCGCCTTCGAGCTGGGCGTCGACTACGCACAGCAGCGTCACACCTTCGGCAAGCCGATCGCGCAGCACCAGGCCATCCAGTTCAAATTGGCGGAAATGGCAACAAAGGTCGAAGCGGCCCATGCGATGATGGTGAATGCTGCACGCAAAAAGGACTCGGGACAACGAAACGACCTTGAGGCGGGTATGGCGAAGTATCTGGCCTCCGAGTACTGCAAGGAGGTGGTGGAGGACGCATTCCGCATCCACGGTGGCTACGGCTTCTCGAAGGAGTACGAGATCGAGCGCCTCTACCGCGAGGCCCCGATGCTGCTGATCGGTGAAGGTACCGCCGAGATCCAGAAAATGATCATCGGACGGCGCCTACTGGAGGAGTACCGAATCCAGGGGTGAACATCCCTTTTGTCAGGATTTCTTCTAGACGAAGATCACACCGCGTCATCCTTGTTCGGCCACGGATCGGCTCTGGCTCTTGGCCAGTTGCCGCTCGTAACCGATAGCATCCCCGGAAAGCCGCCGTCCCCCGTAACCGCTACGCGGCATCCTCCGCTACGAAGGTCATCCATGCCCCACAGCCAATCCTCTGCACCACGCGGTCGCGTCCGCCTCGCGCGCGGAGCGTCGCCGTGGCTCCTCCCGACCGTGGCAACGGCAGCGGTCAGCCTGGCCCGTTCCCGTCGCTCGGGACGCTGGGCCGCCGTCGCCGTGCCCACCACCGCTCTCGCGGCGGGCATGCTGTGGTTCTTCCGCGACCCCGAGCGCGAGATCGCCTCGGGCCGCGTGATTTCCCCGGCCGACGGTGTGGTGCAGAGCATCATGCCGTGGAAGGACGGACGCACCCGCGTCGCGATCTTCATGAGCCCGCTGAACGTCCACGTCAACCGCGCGCCGCTGGCCGGCACGGTGACGTCCGTGGAGCACATCCCCGGCGGGTTCGTCCCGGCGTTCAACAAGGAGAGCGAGAACAACGAACGCGTCGTCTGGCATTTCGACACCGAGATCGGTGACGTCGAGATGGTCCAGATCGCCGGTGCGGTGGCCCGCCGCATCGTGCCTTACGTGCCCGAGGGCACCAAGGTGGAGCAGGGCGAACGCATCGGCCTGATCCGCTTCGGCTCCCGCGTCGACGTCTACCTTCCGGAAGGCGTCGAGGCGGCGGTCGAGGTCGGACAGGCCACCACCGCGGGGGTGACTCGTCTTGACCGTGACTGATTCCGAAACCCAGGCCGCCTGGGCTCCCGAGAACGAGGAGGAGGGTGACGTCGACATTCCGCTGTCCACGCGGCTGTCGATAGCGGACACCCTCACCCTCGGCAATGCCATCTGCGGCTTCATGGCCGTCTACTTCACGACCACCGGCGTCCTCATCCCGCATCTGACGGGCATGGACGACGGCGGTATGGCGCGGCACAGCGCGGCGATGGCCGTGATCCTGATGCTGCTCGCGTCGGTCTTCGACCTCTTCGACGGACTCGTGGCGCGCAAGCTGCGGGCCTCCGCGATGGGCGCCGAGCTCGACAACCTCTCCGACCTGATCAGCTTCGGCCTGGCCCCCGCCTACTTCGTCGTCACCTGGGGCATGGTCGCCCAGGACGCGAACCAGCAGGTGTCGGTGGTGGCCGCGGTCGTGGTCCTGCTCGCCGTGGTGCTGCGGCTCGCACGCTTCTCGTGCGTACCGATGCGCGACGGCATGTTCCAGGGCATGCCCGGCCCGTTCGGCGCGCTGACCGTCGTCGCCATCGTCCTGCTGGAGCTGCCGTTCCTGCCGACACTGCTGGCGATCATCGGGGTGGCCTGGCTGATGGTGAGCCGGGTCGAGTACCCGAAGCCGCGTGGCCGCCTCGCCGTGGCGATGCTCGGCTGGATCGTGCTCAGCATGGGCATGCTCGCCGCCTGGGCGCTGGACGCGCCCGCCGGCCAGCGGCTGCTGCAGACCGGCTGTGCCCTGCAGATCGTCCTCGGTGCGATGATCCCGCTCTTCGCGACGGCCCGGCGGGTGAACACCTTCCGCGACAACCGCCGCGAGGCCCGCGCCGCACAGCTGCCGTAACGGCGCGTATGCGCTGCACCGAGAGCCCCGAGCGAATCTCCGCTCGGGGCTCTTTCGTGTGCGGTGGCCGACCGGCGTGTGCGGTGGCCGACCGGCCCGTACGGGTGCGCCGCCGACCGGCCCTTACGGGTGGCCCGTACGGGCTCAGCTCAGCAGGTCGCGGGCGAGCTGCTCCGCGGCGCGTTCCAGCAGCGGGCCCGCCTGGGCCATGCAGCGCTCCGGGTCGCTCTCCAGGTCCGTCAGCGGGTACGCGCGCCGGATCCCGGCGGCGGCCAGCGCCTCGGGGGGCAGCCGCAGCCGACCGCAGACCGCGGCGACGTCCAGACCGGCCGCGCGGGCCACCGCGGCGACGCCGGCGGGCGCCTTGCCGTGCAGCGTCTGCTCGTCGAGCGAGCCCTCGCCGGTGATGACGAAGGTCGCCCCGGCCAGCGCGGGCGCGAAGCCCAGCACGTCCAGCATCACGTCGATACCGGGCCGGAACGTGGCGCCGAGACCGACCAGCGCGCCGTAGCCGATCCCGCCGGCCGCGCCCGCGCCGGGCGCGAGGGCGCAGTCCGCGGCCCGGGCGCCGAGCGTCCGCTCCAGGACGGCGGCGTAGTGCGTGAGCGCCGCGTCCAGCTCCGCGACGTCGGCCTCGCTCGCGCCCTTCTGCGGACCGTAGACCGCGGGCGCGCCCTTGGGGCCGATGAGCGGGTTGTCGACGTCGCCGGCGAGGACGAGGCCCGTGGTGGCCAGCCGCGGGTCGAGGCCGGAGAGGTCGGCCGTGGCGAGGGAGCGCAGGGCGCCGCCGCCGGGGCCGACCGGGGCGCCGTCCGCGTCGAGGAAGCGGGCGCCGAGCGCCGCCAGCATGCCCGCGCCGCCGTCGGTCGTGGCGCTGCCGCCGACGCCGAAGACGATCGAGGTGGCCCCGGCGTCGAGCGCGGCCCGCAGCAGTTCGCCGGTGCCGTACGTCGTCGCCGTCAGCGGGGCGAAGACGCCGGGCGGCAGATGCTGGAGGCCGGACGCCTCGGCCATCTCGACGACCGCGGTGCCGTCACCGCGCAGCGCGAAGGCCGCGGTGACCGGGGTGCCGGTGGGGCCGGTGACCCGCGCCTCGTGCCGGGTGAAACCGGCCGCCAGCGCGGCGGCGACTGTGCCGTCGCCGCCGTCCGCGACCGGGACGGCCGTCACGTCGAGGCCCGGGACGGCGCGGCGCAGGCCCGCCGTGACGTGCGCGGCGACCTCGGCGGCCGTGAGGGAGCCCTTGAACTTGTCCGCGGCGATCAGCACATGTGCCGCTGTCCTTGCTGCGTCCGCCATCGCGTTTCCCCTTGCTTTCGAACTGGCGGTCGCGCCGCTGCGACCCTATCCGGCGAAAGCCACCGCGAACAGGGTTTCCCCCGGCGTCCGCGGACCCGCGCGAGGGGGCGTCTCTCCTATGCTCACGGCCATGACGACGATGGATGAGGCGACCTATATCGCGAGCCTGCCGCGGGTGCTGTCCGGCGCCGGAACCGTCCTGCGGGACACGGCGGGCCGGATCCTGCTGGTGGAGCCGGACTACCGGGACTGCTGGCTGCTGCCCGGCGGCACCGTCGAGTCGGACGCCGGGGAATCCCCGCGCCAGGCCGCGCGCCGCGAGACGGCGGAGGAGATCGGCCTGGACGTCCGGGTCGGCGCCCTGCTCGCCGTCGACTGGGTCCGAAGTCCGGGCTGGCCGCCCGTGGTGTCCTACCTCTTCGACGGCGGCACCCTGGACGACGCCGCGCTCGCCTCGATCCGCCTCCAGGAGGACGAGCTCGTGTCCTGGCGCATGTCCCCGTGGGAGGAGGCCGCCCGTCTGCTCGATCCTCAGCTGGCGCTCCGGGTGCGGGCTGCTCTTGATGCCCTGGAGCGGGGGACGGGGACGGTGGAGTTGGAGGATGGGCGGGTGCCGGTGGGGTAGAAGGCCGGGGTCTCCACGGGAGCGGGACCGGCCACCGGCCGGGAAAAGCCGTTGAACGCTCCCGTGGCCGACCGTACGGTGCCCGCATGCTGCGATCATCCCGTCTGGAGCGGGTCGGGGAACACGGTCCCGAACCGTTCCCTCTGCGGCTCGGGACCGGCCCACCGGGGAGCTGAGCGGCGACCAGATCGTCGCCGCGCGTGATCTGCGCGCCGACGGCTGACGCCTCGCCGCTCACCCGCCCCGTACGTACCGCCGTCCGTCGAGGAGTTGCCGTGGAAGAGATCGCCGTACGCCTGTCCGAGGTGCCGGGGGTGGTGGGGGTGATGCTCGGGGGGAGCCGGGCGCGGGGGACGCAGCGGGCCGACTCCGACTGGGATTTCGGCGTCTACTACCGGGGCGAGGTGGATCTGCGGGCGCTGGGGGCGCTGGCGGCGGAGGTCGCCGGTGGGCCCGTCGAGGTGTTTCCGCCGGGTGCGTGGGGGCCGTGGGTCAACGGCGGGGCGTGGCTGACGCCGGTCGGTGGCGGGGCGCCCGTGGACTGGATTCTGCGGGACGTGGACCGGGTGCGGCGGGTGTGGGAGGAGTGCCGCGAGGGGCGGTACGAGATCGGGGAACAGCTCGGGCATCCGCTCGGGTTCTGGTCCCCCGCGTATCCGGGTGAGGTCGCGCTGGGACGCGTACTGGCCGATCCCGGCGGCGAGTTGACGGAGCTGCGGGGCGCGACACGGGTGTATCCGGAGGCGCTGCGGACGGCGCTGTGCGGGCGGGCGGTGTGGGACGCGGAGTTCTCGGTGACGATGGCCGCGAAGGCGCCCGGGCGGGGGGACGTGCTGCACGCGGCGCTCTGTCTGTCGCGGGCGGTCGGCGCCCTCGTCCAGGCGCTGCACGCGCACCACCGCGTCTGGTGCGTCAACGAGAAGGGCGCCCTCGCGGCGGCCGCGGCGCTGCCCGGAACGCCGCCCGGGTTCGCCCGCGACGCCGCCGCGCTGCTCGGCGGCCTCGGCACCGAGGAGGAGCCGCTGCGCCGGTCGCTGGAGCGGGCACGGCGGTTGGTGGCGCGGGTGCGGGAGGCCGTGGGCGGATAGCGGGCGGCGCCCGGCGGGACATCGGCGCCCCGCCGGGCCGGGCAGCGCCCGGCCTCTTACGGTGCGCCCCGCTCACCCCACTTCGGCCACCGGGAACAGCGCCCCGTCGCCGTCCTGCTCCGCGCTCTCGAACGCCAGCAGCCGGCGCTTGCGGTCGAGGCCGCCGCCGTAGCCGGTGAGGCTGCCGTTGGCGCCGATGACGCGGTGGCAGGGGACGATGATGCTGACCGGGTTGCGGCCGTTGGCGAGGCCGACGGCGCGGGCCGCGGAGGGGACGCCGAGGCGGTCGGCGAGCTGCCCGTAGGTGACGGTCGTGCCGTACGGGAGGGTGCCCAGCTCGGCCCAGACGCGGCGCTGGAACGGTGTGCCGCCGAGGTCCAGCGGCAGGTCGAAGACGGTCAACTCGCCGCGGAAATAGGCATCCAGCTGCGCGATGGTCTCGGCGAAGGGCGCCTCGGCGGGGTCGGCGCGGCGGCCGAAGGTCTCCAGCGGCGGGCGGTGGCGGTGGTCGGTCATGTAGACGCCGCAGAGCGCGGGCCCGGTGGCGACGAGGGTGAGCGGGCCGACGGGCGTGCCGTCGAGGACGGTGTGGGCGCGGTCGGCGGGCGGCGCGGGGGTGGTTCCCGGGGGCGTGGGTGTGGTCATGGCCTGCCGTCTCAGTCGGTCGGAGTGGTGGTGCGGAGTGGTGGTGCGGAGTGGTGGGCGGCCGGTCGGACCGGTCGGGGTCGGGGCGGTCCGGTTCGTGGCGAAGGGTGCGGGCCGCCGGTCAGTCGGCCGGGAGGACGTTGATCGGATGGTCCTCCGTTGCCCAGAGGTACTGGACGGCGTAGGCGCGCCAGGGGCTCCAGGCGGTGGAGTGGCGGATGAGGGCCGCGGGCGTGCCGGGCAGGCCGAGGGCCATGGCGGCGCGGCGCAGGCCGAGGTCGGTGGGGGTGAAGGCGTCCGGGTCGCCCAGGGCGCGCATGGCGATGCATTCGACGGTCCAGGGGCCCACGCCGGGCAGTGCGGCGAGGCGGGCGCGGGCCTCGGCGCGGTCGCCGCCGACGCCGAGGTGGAGCGCGCCGTCGGCGAGCGCGGCGATCAGCCCGGTGAGGGTGGTGCGGCGGGTGCGGGGCATCGCCAGCTTCTCCGGGTCGAGTCCGGCGAGCGCCTGCGGGGTCGGGAAGAGGTGGGTGAGGCCGCCCTCGGGATCGTCGACCGGTTCGCCGTGGGCGAGGACCAGCCGCCTCGCGTGCGTACGGGCCGCGGCGGTGGAGACCTGCTGGCCGAGGACGGCGCGGACGGCGAACTCGTCGGCGTCCGCGGTACGCGGCACCCGCCGTCCGGGGGCCGCGTCGACCAGCGGCGCCAGCACCGGGTCGCGGCGCAGCTGGCCGTCGACCGCCTCCGGGTCGGCGTCCAGGTCGAGCATCCGGCGGCAGCGGGCGATGGCGCCGGTCAGGTCCCGCAGGTCGGTGAGGGAGAGGCGGCAGTCGATGTGGTCGGGGCGCGGGGTGAGCGCGACGATGCCGTGGCCGTACGGGAGGCGGAGGGTGCGGCGGTAGGCGCCGTGGCGCCACTCCTCGACGCCGGGGACGGCGGTGGCCGCGAGGTGGCCGAAGAGGTTGTCGGGGCAGAGCGGGCGGCGGAACGGCAGCCGGAGGGTGAGGGTGCCGGGCAGCGCGGGGCGCGGGCCGGGGGCGGCGCGTTGCCGCAGTTCGCCCGGGGCGAGCGCGAAAACCTCCCGCACCGTCTCGTTGAACGTACGGATGCTGGCGAACCCGGCGGCGAACGCCACCTCGGCCATCGGCAGCGTCGTCGTCTCGATCAGCAGCCGGGCGGTCTGCGCGCGCTGGGCGCGGGCCAGGGCGAGCGGTCCGGCGCCCAGTTCGGCGAGGAGCTGCCGCTCGATCTGGCGGGTGCTGTATCCGAGGTGCGACGCGAGTCCGGGGACGCCCTCGCGGTCGACGACGCCGTCCGCGATCAGCCGCATCGCGCGGGCGGTGAGGTCGGCGCGTTCGTCCCACTGCGGGGAGCCCGGCGCGGCGTCGGGGCGGCACCGTTTGCAGGCGCGGAATCCGGCCTGCTGGGCCGCGGCGGCGCTCGGGTAGAAGCGCATGTTCTGCGGTTTGGGCGGCACCACGGGGCAGCTGGGGCGGCAGTAGATCCGGGTGGTGACCACGGCGGTGCAGAACCGGCCGTCGAAGCGGGCGTCCTTGGACCGCACGGCGCGCAGACAGCTCTCGGTGTCGGTGTGCATGACTCCAGGATTGCCCGCCGACCGGCACGGCGCTGGCGGAAATCCGACATCAGCGTGCGCCTGCCGGGACCGATGCCGGCCGGGTCCGGGGACGGCCGTGGCCGAGCGGCTGACGGCCCGGCCCTCCCCCGGCCACCGGCGGGCGCCGCGCCCGGTCACGCCCCGTCGGCCCCCGCGAACCGGTCCAGCGCCCCGATCACCGCGTCCCGGGTCGCCGCACTGCCCTTGTGCCCGGCGTCGTCGATGACCGTCAGCTCCGCGCCGGGCCAGGCGCGGGCCAGTTCCCAGGCGGTCTCCAGCGGTGTGCTGAGGTCGAGCCGTCCGTGGACGAGGACGCCGGGGATACCCGCGAGGCGGCCCGCGTCGCGCAGCAGGGCGCCCTCCTCCAGCCAGGCGCCGTGCGCGAAGTAGTGCGCGCAGAGCCGTACCAGCGCATGCCGCGCCGTGGAGGGGCGGCCGCCGTACACATCGGGCGCGCCGTGCGGCTCCAGGGAGAGCACCGTGTCCTCCCAGGCGCACCAGCGGGTCGCGGCCCGCTCCCGTACCGCCGGGTCGGGGTCGGCCATCAGCGCGGCGTACGCGGTGAGCAGGTCCCCGTCGCGGTCGGCCTCCGGGGCGCCGTCGCGGAACCGCTGCCACTGCTCGGGGAAGAAGCGGCCGACGCCCCGGTAGAGCCAGTCGATCTCGCGTCGACGGCTGGTGGTGACGCTCGGGATGACGATCTCCGAGACGCGGGACGGGTGGTGCTCGGCGTAGGCGAGGATCAGCGTCGAGCCCCAGGAACCGCCGCACAGCAGCCAGCGGTCGATGCCGAGGTGGGTGCGGAGGCGTTCCATGTCGGCGACGAGGTGCGCGGTGGTGTGGTGACGCAGATCGGTCGCCGGGTCGGCGGCGTGCGGGGTGGAGCGGCCGCAGCCGCGCTGGTCGAAGAGGACGGTGCGGTAGCGCGCCGGGTCGAAGCTCCGGCGGGCGCGCTCCGTGCAGCCCGAGCCCGGTCCGCCGTGCACGACGAGGGCGGGCTTGCCGTGCGGGTTGCCGCAGACCTCCCAGTACACGAGGTTGCCGTCGCCGACGTCCAGCATGCCCCGGTCGTACGGTTCGATCGGCGGGTACAGCTCGGTCATGGTGTCCCTCTCGTGGTCCGGTCGGTGGCCGGGGACGGGCGGGTCAGGCGCCCGTGCCGCCGGGGCCCTTGTACGCGGTGTAGGCCGTACCCAGTTCGGTCACGTCCACCGAGGCGTGCACAACCGTGCCGGACGGCACCGTGGCGGTGTGGCGGCGCAGCACGTCCAGCGCGGCGGCGCCCAGCGCCCGCTTGGCGACCTCCGTGCGGCCCGGCAGGATCGCGAACTCCAGGTGGATCAGCGCCTGTCCGGGCTGGTCGTCCCCGATGACGGTCTCTTCGACGCGCTGGAAGCGGGTCCGGCAGCCGCCCACGGTGATGCCGTCGTCGGTCTCCGCCGCCACCGCGTGCAGCTCCCGGGCGAAGGCCCGGCGGTCGAGGACGTCGTCCAGGGACGCGTCGTAGGAGACGAGGATCTGCGGCATGGGGAAACTCCTGATCGCGGTGCGGGCCACGTAGACAGTGCCACAGGGGGGTGGCGGGGTGGTACCGCACAGGGGGAGGCGGGTACGCGGTGGCGGGGCACCCGATTCCCCGGCCCGGGCGCCCGCGCTCCCCCGTACGAGCAGGCGCCCGGCGGCCCGGGTACGCCCGGTGGCTCTCCTCAGACCGCCGACCAGCCTCCGTCCACCGGCAGCACGGCGCCGTTGATGAACGAGGCGGCGTCGGAGGCGAGGAAGGCGAGGGCGGCGGCCTGTTCCTCGGGGCTGCTGATGCGGCCGGTGACCGCGCCGATCAGCCGGCCGATCACGGCGGGACCGTGCGCCTCCGGTGCCGCGTCGACGCGGATGCCGGTGGCGGTGGGTCCGGGGGCGATGGCGTTGGCCCGTATGCCCTGGTCGCGGTAGGTCACGGCGAGGTTCTTCACCAGGCCGATCACGCCGTGTTTGGCGGCGGTGTAGGCGGCTCCGGCGGCGCCGCCGCGCAGTCCCGCCTCGGAGGCGGTGAAGACGATCGCGCCGCCACCGGCGGCCAGCAGGTGGGGCAGCGCGGCGCGGGTCAGCAGGAAGGGCGCGGTGAGGTTGATCCGCAGGACCCGGTCCCACTCCGCGTCGTCGGTCTCGCCGAGGGCGGACATCCGGTCCATGATCCCGGCGTTGTTGACCAGGACGTCCAGCCCGCCGAAGGCCGCGACGGCCCGCTCGACGACCGCGTCGACGACCCGCTGTTCGCCGAGGTCACCGGCGACGGATAGGGCGGTGCCACCGGCCTCTTCGATCGCGCGGACGGTGGCCTCGACGCCGTCGCGGTGCACGTCCACGGCCAGGACCCGGTCCCCGTCCGCGGCGAACTTCAGGGCCGTGGCGCGGCCGATGCCGGACGCGGCGCCGGTGATGACGACGCTGCGTCCGGCCGGAGGGGTCGTGGTGGTGCTCATGGGGTCTCCTCGTCAGGGGCGGTGATCTCGTCAGGGGCGGTGATCTCGTCAGGGGCGGTGATCTCGTCGGGGGCGCCGCCGTCGGGCGACGCATCGCGCTCCGGTGGTCTGCGGGGCGACAGCCGCAACACCGTGCCCTCGCCGTTGGCGGCGAGGAGCAGCGAGCCGTCGGGGGCGGCGGCGAGGCCCGCGAACGGCGGGGCCACCCCGGGCATGCCGTGCGTGAACAGCGCGGGGCGTTCGCGGGGCGCGGTGTCCGGCGGCGGGCCGACCGCCAACTCCTCGGCCTCGACGCGCCGTTCACCGGTGGTGAGCGCGATCGCGGTCAGCCTGCGCGCACCGCTCTCCACGGTGAACAGCTCGTCACCGGTCACGGCCAGCCCCTGCGGCGCGTCCAGACCGTCCGCGACGGCGGTGACCCGGCCGTCGTCGATCCGCAGCACCGCCCCGCGCCGCTCATCGCTCACGTAGCAGACACCGTCGGCGTCGAGCGCGACGTCCACGGGCCGCTCCAGCCCCTCCGCCAGCACCGTGACGGCGTCGTCAGCGGCGACGGCGAGCACCCGGCCCGCGCCCGTCTCGGCGACGATCAGCCCGCCGTCGGGCCGTACGCACAGACCGGTCGGCTGCCGCAGTCCGCGCGCCCGGACCCGGGTGCTGCCGTCGGCCGGGTCGTACGTGGTGACCTCGCCGTACTGCGAGGTGAGGTGGAGGAGGTCGCCGTCGGCGGCGATGCCGTGGGCGAACGGCCGCAGGACCTCGGTGGGCACACCGTCGAAACCGGCGCCGCCCACGGGTCCGGCCACCCGGTAGTGGTCGGCGGCGTACACCGTGCCGGTCGGGGCGACGGTCACCCCGTAGGGGCCGTCGAGTCCGCGCGGGACGATCTCCCGGGTCCGGCCGTCGGGGTGGAGTTCGGTGATGCCGCCGCTGGCGTAGCTGGAGACGAACATGCGGTTCTCCGCGTCGAACGCGGCGTTGTCCAGGCCCGCGAGGCCGCTGGTGACGACGGTTCTGGTGCCCGTGCCGTGCAGGTCGATGCGGGTGACGAGACCGGCGACGCCCCGGGAGAGGACGGAGAGGACGCCGCCCCGGTCGAAGCGGACCGCGACCGGTTCGTGCACGTCCTCGGCGACCCTTTCCGGCGCCCCGCCGTCCGGGGCGATCCGCCACACCTGGCCGGTGACCATGTGCGGGTAGTAGAGGTGCCCGTCCGGCCCGAGCTGCATGGCGTTGCCCAGGGCCAGACCCTCGGTGAGCACCCGGGGCGCGCCGCCGTCGGGGAACAGCTCAAGGAGGCGGCCGTTCATCCGCATCTCGTTGACGAAGAGCCGGTCGCCGACGCAGGTGATGCCGTTGACCACGGCCACCTGGTCGGAGACGAGGCTGAACACGCCCTGCGGGGTGCGGCGCCACACCCGGCCGGGGACCAGATCGGCGATGTACATCGACCCGTCGGCCCCGAAGGCGAGGTCGTCGGGCGACTGCACCGGGCCGTCCATCGGTACGACGACCTCGACGTCCCCGGTGGCCGGATCGACGGCGCTGATCTGCCCGGCCAGGAACTGCGCGACGTACAGCCGCCCGTCGGGGCCGAACGCGACGCCGTTCGAACCCCACAGCGGATTGGGGAGGTTGAGCCGCCGCACCTCCCGGCGGGTGGGGGACGACGGCTCCGGGGAGGGCCCGTAGCGGCTGGGGCTCACCGGCCCTCCCCGTGCGGCTCCGCGTCGACCAGCACCTCGCGCATCCCGTCGCCCGCACGCCAGGCGCGGAGCAGGGCGTGGAAGGCGACCGGCCCGTCGCCGTACGACTCGCTGCGCTCGCGGGGCCTGCCCTCGTTGTTGTAGTAGCCGGGGGTGCATTCGGCCTGGAAGGCGTGCAGGTCGGCGGCCTTCTCGCGGATCGTGGCGACCCACGCGTCCTCCGCCTCGGCGGTCGGCTCGACACGGCGGGCGCCGCTGCGGCGGGCCGCGGCGACGACCTCGGCGACATGGGCGGCCTGCTCGTCGAGGATGTGGGCGTAATTGACGGAGCTGGCGTTCTGCAGCGGCCCGAGCTGGAAGAGGTTGGGGAACCCATGGCTGTAGAAGCCGTGGAGCGTCCGCGGGCCACGCTGCCGCCATGTGTCGGTCAGGGCGACGCCGTCCCTGCCGTACACCGGAAGCCGTCCGGAGGTCAGGCCCGAGACGCCGACCTCGAAGCCGGTGCCGAAGATGACGCAGTCGACCTCGTACGCGCGGCCGCCGGCGACGACCGCCTGCTCGGTGATCCGCTCCACGCCGTGGCTGTCGGCGGTGTCGACGAGCGTGACGTTCGGGCGGTTGAACGTCTGGAGGTAGCTGTCGCTGAACGTGGGCCGCTTGCACATGTAGCGGTACCAGGGCTTGAGGAGTTCCGCGGTCGCCGGGTCGGTGACGACGGCATCGACCCGCGCCCGGATCTCGTCCATCTTCCGGAAGTCGGCCAGCTCGTAGGCGCGTTCGCGCTCCTCGGGCGGAACCGCGGCGTAGCTGTCGCTGGGGATGAGTTTCTGCTGGAGGCGGGCGGTGCTGGTCCAGCCGTCGTCGACCAGGTCCTCGTCCACGTGGCCGCCGGTGACGAGGGTGAGGAAGTTGTCGCGGCGGCGCCGCTGCCAGCCGGGGGTCAGAGCCGCGGCCCATTCCGGGTCGGTGGGGCGGTTGCCGCGGACGTCGACCGAGGAGGGCGTGCGCTGGAAGACGTACAGCTCCTGGGCGTCGGCGCCGAGATGGGGGACGCACTGGATGGCGGTGGCGCCCGTGCCGATCAGGGCGACGCGTTTGCCGGCGAGGCGGTGGAGGTTCCCGTCGGCGTCGCCGCCGGTGTACGCGTAGTCCCAGCGGCTGGTGTGGAAGGTGTGCCCGCGGAACGTCTCGATGCCCGGTATCCCGGGGAGTTTCGCCTCGCTGAGGGTGCCGCTGGCGGTCACCACGTACCGCGCGCGTATCCGGTCGCCGCGGTCGGTGGCGACGAGCCATTCGGCCGCGTCCTCGTCCCAGCGCAACTCGGTGACCTGCGTCCGGAAGCAGGCATCACGGTAGAGGTCGAAGGCGCGGCCGATCGCCCGCGCGTGCTGCCGGATCTCCTCGCCCGGCGCATACCGCCATTTCGGGACGTAGTCCAGCTCTTCCAGCAGCGGCAGGTAGAGGTACGACTCGATGTCGCAGTGGATGCCCGGGTAGCGGTTCCAGTACCAGGTGCCGCCGAAGTCGCCGCCCTTCTCGATCACCCGGATCGACGCCACGCCCGCCTGCCGCAGCCGCGCCCCGGCGAGCAGTCCGCCGAACCCACCGCCGAGGATCACCACCTCGACGCGGTCGTGCAGCGGTTCACGGGTGAACTCCCCGTCGGTGTACGGGTCTTCGTCGTAGTAGCCGAACTCGCCGGTGACCTGCTGATACTGCCCGCGGCCCTCCGGCCGGACGCGGCGGTCCCGCTCGGCGCGGTAGCGGGCGCGGAGGGCTTCCAGGCCGGCGTCGGCCTGCGGGCCGGCGGGCGGGACGGGCGTGCCGTGGGGGTGGGACATGGTGTTCCTCTTCCTCTCCGTGGTCCATGCCGCGACGCGGGCGCGGTACGGGCCGGGCGGCGGCAGGGAGTGGGGGCGGTACGGGCGACACGGGCCGGGCGGCGGGGCATACGGGACGCCGCCGGGGGCGCCCGACGATATGCATCGTGCACACACTATGCATCACACACGCGATATGCACGATGCATAGTGCGTGAGAGGATGGAGGGCGACCGCTTCCCCGCAGTGGGGGCGGGTGGCGACGTGGCGCCAAGCAGCAGGAACGGCGTCAAGCAGCAGGCACCAGGAAGCGACGGCAGGCATGGACAGACCGACAGACGCGATCGAGTACGAGCAGATGCTGCTCAGCCGCCACACGCTGAACCGGCGGGGCGGACGCCGCCGGGGCGGCGAACTGGACCACAGCGTCTACCTCCTGCTCAGCCGCATCCGGGTGCAGGGCCCCATGTCGATCGGTGAATTGGCCGACGCCTTCGCCCTCGACGCCTCCACCCTCAACCGCCAGACCGCCGCGGCCCTCCGCGCCGGTTACGTGGAGCGCATCCCCGACCCCGACGGCGGCATGGCCCGCAAGTTCCGCCTCACCGACCGGGGCGCCCACGCCCTCGACGAGGAACGCGAGGGCACGGTCCGCTCCCTGGACCGCGTGATGGCCGACTGGTCCGACGAGGACCTCACCGCCTTCGCCGCCTACCTGCGCCGCTTCAACGCCGACATCGAACGCTTCGGGGGGCGGCCTTGGCCGCGGGGCGAATGAGGGGTGAGGTGCCGGGCCCAGGCGTGGGGCCGGGCTTCGGCATGGGGCCAGGCTTCGGCATGAGGCCGGGCTTCGGCATGAGGCCGGGGTTCGGCATGAGGCCGGGCTTCCGGCGAGGCGGAACGCCTGACCGGACCTGGGGGCGGGCCGGTCCCCCGGGCGCGTTTCCGGGCGGTTCCGGCACCTGGCCCGCCCGCCACCGGCGTCAGGCCACCTGCGCGGCGAACGCCTCGTACGCCCGGTCGTCGAAGAGGACGAACCGGGCCTCCTCCACCGCGGTCGGCGTGGCCCGGACCGTCTCCACGGCGATCCGTGCGGCGTCCGCCATCGGCCAGCCGTAGATTCCGGCGGACACCGCGGGGAACGCGACCGTCCGCGCACCCAGTTCATCGGCGACGCGCAGCGACTCCCGGTAGCAGGAGGCGAGCAGCGCGGACCGGTCCTCGTCCGCCGCGTAGCGGGGGCCGACCGTGTGGATGACCCACCGCGCCGGGAGCCGGCCCGCCGTGGTCGCGACCGCCCGGCCCGTCGGCAGCCCCCGCCCGTACCGCGACGCCCGCAGCTCGCGGCAGGCGGCCAGCACCTCCGGACCGCCCCGCCGGTGGATCGCGCCGTCCACTCCCCCGCCGCCCAGCAACGAGGAGTTGGCGGCGTTCACCACCGCGTCCACGTGCTGCTCGGTGATGTCACCCCGTACGAGGACGAGCCGGGGGCCGGGGGTGGGCGGGACCTGCGAGGCGTCGGATGCGGCGTTCATGGGCGGGAGCCTAGAGGGCGCGCGGGCGGGGCGGGCGTCAGGCGGGCGGGGCCGTCCGGTCACCGCCTCCAGAACAGCAGGTGGGTGACGCCGCTGGGGCTGGGCACCTTCTCCAGGTGGAAGCGGTCGAGGAGTTCGTCGGGGCTCTCCCAGAGCCGTTCGCCGCGGCCGAGGGCGACGGGGGCGACGGCGACGTGCAGCGTGTCGACCAGGTCGGCGGCGAGGAATTCCCGGAGGGTGGCGACGCCGCCGCCGAGGCGGACATCGCGCCCGGCGGCGGCCTCCTTCGCGCGGGCCAGCGCCTCGGCCGGTGTCGCGTCGAGGAAGTGGAAGGTGGTGTCGGCCAGGGTGAACGACGGGCGCGGGTGATGGGTGAGGACGAACACCGGCGTGCGGAACGGCGGGGTGTCGCCCCACCAGCCCTGCCACTCGTGGTTCTCCCAAGGGCCGCGCTGGGGGCCGAACTTGTTGCGGCCCATGATCTCCGCCCCGATGCCCCGGGTGTGATCGCGGGTGAAGTAGTCGTCCAGACCGCGGGTGCCGCCGGGGTCCGTGCGGTTCACCCAGCTGGCGGTGGCACCCGCCCAGGAGAAGAGGGCGGTGGGGTCCGCGTGCCCGAAGGGGCGCTCCAGGCTCTGCCCCTCACCGGACCCGAACCCGTCCCGTGACACGTTGAAGCACTGCACCCGCAACAGCTGTGACATGAAGCCTCCTCAAGGAGCCGGAGCCGCCCCCGGCATCCGATTGCATTCAACAACCGGTGGTACCGTACTCCACCATGGACACCCCGCAACCGGAATCGGTCGATCGACTGCCCGTGCCGCCGGGGAAGTCGGGCTGCCCCATCAATCTCACCGTCGAGCTGCTGGGCGACCGTTGGAGCCTGGTCGTGCTGCGGGACGTCATGTTCGGTGGCCACCGGCACTTCCGCGAACTGCTCGGCCACTCCGTCGAGGGCATCGCGTCGAACATCCTCGCCGCCCGCCTCACCAAGCTCGCGGGCGCCGGCCTGCTGACCCGGCACGACGATCCGAGCCACCGGCAGAAGATCGAGTACCGGCTCACCGAGGCGGCCATCCAACTCGTCCCGCTCCTGACGCAGCTGGGCGCCTGGGGCGCCCGCTGGCTGCCCACCACGCCCGAACTCGCCATCCGCGCCCAGCTT
The DNA here is from genome assembly GCF_042739975.1 of Streptomyces sp. NPDC059080. Classification (NCBI taxonomy): domain Bacteria; kingdom Bacillati; phylum Actinomycetota; class Actinomycetes; order Kitasatosporales; family Streptomycetaceae; genus Streptomyces; species Streptomyces sp. NPDC059080. The sequence goes on along the minus strand of NZ_JBHYGX010000001.1, from coordinate 210,751 downwards.
CTGGCGCGCGGCGGCCCCGAGATGGGCGAGCGCTTCATGGCCGAACTCCGCGCCACCCACCTGGAAGGCCGCCCCCTGCCCGCCGACGGCGTCCTCGCCGAACTCACCCGGGCCTACGAACGCGCCGTCGCAGAGGGCTGACCGGCGGCGCGCCCCGGGCCGCCCCGGATCACACCCCGGCCAGCAGACGCGCCTCCTCCTCCGGGGTCAGGCCGTGGTCCAGGGGCGGTTCGCCGCGCTCGCGGTCCCAGGCGAGGACATCGGCGAGGGTCGTCTCCAGCGGGGTCGCGGGCATCCCGGCGGCCCGCGCACGTGCCGGGCTGCGTTGCTGGGTCGGCCACATCGGTTCGGGCCGGACCAGCGGCAGCCGCGGCGATACCGCGCCGGCGGGCACCTGGACGAGGTCGACGCTGCTGCCCGCGACCCGCGCGCAGGTGTGGATCAGCGCGCCCAGGGTGGTCGGTTCAGCCGGTCCGACGGCGTGGAACGCGCCGGGCCGGTCGTCCGCCAGCAGCCGCATGATCAGGCGGGCCAGATCCCGGGAGTCGATCACCTGGACCGGCTGCTCCGGACGGCCCGGCAGGGCCACCCGTCCGCCCCGCGCGGCCCGGCGCACCCAGTAGGTGACGCCGTCCTGCACATCGTGCGGCCCCACGACCTTCCCCGGCCGCACCACGGTCGCCCGTGCGCCGTACCGGGCGGACACCTCGTCCTCGCAAGCCACCTTGAGCGGCCCGTAGGTCTCCTCCGTCAGTTCCTCGGTGCCCCGGACGGGCGGTCGGCGCGGGGTGTCCTCGTCCGCCCCGGCGGCCACGCCCGTACGGACGTACACGGCCTGGCTGGAGACGAAGAGATATCTGCCGACGCGGTCGCCGAGCGCGTCCATGGCCTGGCCGACGTGGCGCGGCACATAGCCGCTGACGTCGACGACCGCGTCCCACTCCCCCTCCCGCAGCGCCGCGTAGTCGCCGGTGTCGCGGTCGCCGATCCGCCGGGGCACCCCCGGGAACAGCTCGGGTCCCGTCCGGCCCCGGCCGAACAGCGTCACGTCCGCGCCCGCTCGGAGCGCGTCTTCCACAAGGGCCCGGCCCACGAATGAGGTACCACCAAGGACAAGGATGCGCATGGCAGTTGAGGGTAGCGGTCGGCACGTGGCGCTTCCATGGCATCGGGGGACCGTCCCGGGCCGTGGCAGGCCCATGGGCCCCGCTCACGCCCGCGGAATCGCGGGCTCGGCGCTCCGGTGAGTCCGGCCCCGGAGCGCTCAGGCGCCGTTCAACGTGAGCCGCCCTGCAGACGCCGCCAGACGACGCGGGCGGCGTGGTGGCCTGACATGCCGTGGACTCCCGGTCCCGGCGGGGCCGCCTGGGAGCAGAGGAAGACAGCCGGGTGCGCGGTGGCGTACGGGACGCGGGCGAGCTTGGGGCGGATCAGCAGGCGCAGGCCCGCGGCGGAGCCGGTGGCGGTGTCGCCGCCGACGTAGTTGGCATTACGGGCGGCGAGTTGGGGCGGTCCGGCGACGGCGCGGGCCAGCACCAGATCGCGGAAGCCCGGGGCGAACCGCTCGATCTGCCGCTCGACGACCTCGGTCGCATCGCCCTCCCAGCCGTTGGGGACATGGCCGTACGCCCAGAAGGTGTGCTTGCCCTCGGGGGCGCGGGTGGGGTCGATGAGGCTGGGCTGGGTGGTGATCAGGAACGGGACGGTGGGGTCCGCGCCCCGGGAGGCGGCGTCCAGGGCGGCGGCGATCTCGCCGCTGGTCGGGCCGACGTGGACGGTCCCGGCCCGGCGGGCCTCCTCCGCCGTCCAGGGCACCGGGCCGGAGAGCGCGTAGTCGATCTTGAAGACGCTCGGGCCGTACCGGACGTCGCGGTAGGCGTTGCCCAGACCGGCGATGCGGGCGAGCGCGGTGGGCGAAGTGTCGAAGACATAGGCGCGGGCCGGAGGCAGATCGTCGAGCCGCTTGACCTCGAAATCGGTGTGGACGACACCGCCGTGGTCGCGCAGCAGCCCGGCGAGCGCGTCGGAGATCGCCTGGGAGCCGCCGCGCGCCACCGGCCAGCCGCGCTCGTGCCCGGCGAGCGCGAACATCAGGGCCAGGCCGCTGGTGCCGAAGCCGCCGAGCGGGGCCATGGCGTGGGCGGCGAGTCCGGCGAGCAGACCGCGGGCCTTCTCGTCCCGGAAACGGCGCTCCAGCAGGGTGATCGGCTGCATCGCGGTCAGCCCGAAGCGGGCGTACGTCACCGGGTCGCGGGGCAGGCCCAGCCACTGGGTGCGCAGGAAGTCCTGCGCCATCGTGTCCCACTTGCCGAGGAACGGAGCGACGAGCCTGCGGTACGCACCGGCGTCATGGGCGCCGAAGGACCGGGCGGTCGCGCTGACGGAGCGGGCGAGCACCGCGGCCGTCCCGTCCGGGAAGGGGTGCGCCATCGGCAGCTCGGCGTGGAGCCATTCCAGGCCGTACCGGGCGAGCGGCAACGCGCCGAACGCCGGGGAGCCGATGCCGAAGGGGTGCGCGGCCGAGCAGGGGTCGTGGTGGAAACCGGGGAGGGTCAGCTCCTCGGTGCGGGCGCCGCCGCCGATGGTGTCGCGGGCCTCGAAGACCTCCACGGCCAGCCCGCGGCGGGCCAGTTCGACCGCGGCCGTCAGGCCGTTGGGCCCCGCCCCGATCACCACGGCATCAAGCATTCTCGGCACCTGCGCCACTCCCCTCGTATGCGACCCCCGCCGCCGCGGGGGTCAGTTGGCGGCTGCCAGCAGTCCGAGGATACGCCGGGCCACCTCGGCATCCCGCGCCGCGGTGAAGGGCAGGGCGTTGCCCCCGGTCAGGGCGAACGGCACCCCGGCGACGGTGGCGTCAGTGCCGCCGGTCTCCTGGACGAGGAGCAGTCCGGCGGCGTGATCCCAGGCGTTCTCCCAGCTGAAGGCCGTCGCCGCTATCTCGCCGCGGGCGATGCGCAGATACTCCAGACCGGCCGAGCCGCAGGGGCGCGGAGCGATGCCGTCGGCATCGAGGGCGCCGAGCACCCGCTTCTGGTCGTCGGTGGTGAAGTCGTAGTGGGAGATGGCGACTTCGAGAGCGGCGCCGGGCACGGCGGGGTGCGGCACGAGCGGCGCGCCGTTGAGCGTGGCGCCGTGGCCGCGGCGGGCGACCGCCATCAGGCCGAGGGCGGGCGCGTACGTCCAGGAGGCGAGGATCTCGCCGTGGTGGGCGAGGGCCACGAGGGTGGCGAAACCGGGGTCTCCGTGGACGAACTGGCGGGTGCCGTCGACCGGGTCGACGATCCAGACGGGGGCGTCGCCGTGCAGCGCATCGAGTATCGACGGGTCGGCGTGGACGGCTTCCTCGCCGACGACCACGGAGCCCGGCAGCAGCGCGGTGAGGGCGGCGGTGAGCTGCTCCTCGGCGCGGCGGTCGGCGACGGTGACGAGGTCGTGCGGGCCGTTCTTCTCCACGACGTCCTCGGCGGCGAGCTGCCGGAAGCGCGGCAGGATCTCCTCGGCCGCGGTGCGGCGGATCGCGTCCTCGACGGCGGCGGCTTCCTCGGGCGTCGGGACGGCGGCCAGCGGCCGGGCGGCCGGGGCGGCGGTGTGGTGTGCGTTTTCTCCCGGATTACGGTTATCGACTGCTTCGATCATGTCTCCATCGAACCATGCCCCACTGACACGGCAGCCGGACCACAGGTGAATTCCGGGTGCCCCGCAGGCCACGGACGGGTGCCGGGCACCGCCCGTGACCTGCGGGCGGCTCAGCGTCCGACCGCGTAGCCCTGCATACCGCGCGGGTTCGCGGCGGCCGAAAGCACCCCGGTCTCCGGATCGCGGGCCACGGCGCAGAGCCGCCCCTCCGACCAGGGGCCGCCGACGGTGACGTGGTGGCCGCGGCGGCGCAGCCCGTCGACGACGTCCGGGCCGATGCGGGACTCGACGGTGACGGCGCCGGGGCGCATGGTGCGGGGGTGGAAGGAGCCGGGGAAGGAGTCGTTGTGCCAGTTCGGGGCGTCGATGGCGCCCTGGAGGTCGAGGCCGGAGCGGACCCGCTCGCGCAGCGCCACCGCGAGGAAGAAGTGGACCTGCCACTGGTCCTGCTGATCGCCGCCCGGGGTGCCGAACGCCATGACGGGCACGCCGTCGCGGAGCGCCAGGGACGGCGTCAGCGTGGTGCGGGGGCGGCGCCCCGGGGTGAGGCTGCCCGGCAGTCCCGCCTCCAGCCAGGTCATCTGGAGGCGGGTGCCGAGCGGGAAGCCGAGGCCGGGGACGACGGGGTTGGACTGGAGCCAGCCGCCGGAGGGGGTGGCGGAGACGAGGTTGCCCCAGCGGTCGGCGATGTCGAGGTGGCAGGTGTCGCCCCGGGTGGCGCCGTCGGGGCCGGTCACCGGGTCGGCTGCCCTGGGAAGGCCGGTGCCGACGGTCGGTTCACCGGCGCCCGGGGACCAGGCGCCTGCGGCGGCGCCCGCGGCGGCCGCGCGGGCGTGGCGGGCGAGCCGCGGGGTGCGGCCGTCGGGGCTGCCGGGCCGCAGCTCATGGCTGGCGGTGTCGGTGATCAGGGCGCGGCGGGCGGCGTTGTAGGCGTCACCGAGGAGCGCGGCGACGGGGACGTCGGCGGCGTCGCCGTACCACGCCTCGCGGTCGGCCATCGCGAGTTTGCAGCCCTCGATCAGGGTGTGGACGTACGCGGGGCTGCCGTAGGGCGGCAGGGCGCCGGGCAGCAGGGCGAGTTGCTGGAGGAAGGCGGGGCCCTGTGACCAGGGCCCGGCCTTGGCGACGGTCCAGCCGTTCCAGTCGTGGGTGACCGGGTCCTCGTAGGTGGCGGTGTACGCGGCGAGATCGTCGCCGGTGAGGGTGGACGCGTGGCGTTCCCCGGAGGTGTCCATGGCGGGGCGGGCGGCGAAGTCGGCGAGGGCGTCGGCGATGAAGCCCTCGCGCCAGATGCGGCGGGCCGCGTCGATCTGCGTCTCGCGGCCGGGCCCGGCGGCCTCCGCCCCGGCCGTCAGCCGCCGCCAGGTCGCGGCCAGCGGGCGGTTGCGGAGCAGCGTGCCCGGGGCGGGCGGGCGGCCGTCGGGCAGGTACAGCGCGGCGGAGGTGGTCCACTCGGTGGTGAAGAGGGAGCCGACAGTGGCGACGGTCTCGCCGATCCGCTCGACGGCGGGGTGACCGTGTTCGGCGTACCCGATGGCGTACCGCAGGACGTCGGCGAGGCGTTGGGTGCCGTGGTCGCGGAGGAGCAGCATCCAGGCGTCGAAGGCGCCGGGCACGGCGGCGGCGAGGGGTCCGGTGCCGGGCACCAGATCGAGGCCGAGGCCGGTGTAGTGGGCGATGCTCGCCCCGGCGGGTGCGGGGCCCTGGCCGCACAGGACGCGCACGGGGCCGCCCGCCGGGGCGAGGAGGATCGGCACTTCGCCCGCCGGGCCGTTCAGATGCGGTTCGACGACGTGCAGGACGAATCCGGCGGCGACGGCCGCGTCGAAGGCGTTGCCGCCGTCCTCCAGCACCGCCATGGCGGACTGGGACGCCAGCCAGTGGGTGGTGGCGGCCATCCCGAAGGTGCCTTGGAGGGTGGGGCGGGTGGTGAACACGGGCGGACTCCTCGGTGGACGCGGACGGCCACCGGGCCGGACGGACACCGGCCCGGCGGGACGCTCTACGGAGTCAGCAGATCGCACGGGGTGTGCGGGGCGCAATGGCGGGCGCGCCGGGGCAGGCGTGCGCCTGGGGCGGTGTGCGCTTCTCCTGTTTTCCTGCCGGCCGTTTCCCTCGTCATCCCGGCTCGATGCACGGACACAGGGAATTTCCGTATCCGTGAACGCCGGTGGCCCGCCCCGTCACCACTCCCCGTCGAGCGGCAGCCGGTGGACCCCCGGCAGGTACTCGTCCAGCTCGCCCGGGGTGAAGCGGGCCATGCCGACGACGTGCCAGAACTCACCGGTGACCTCGCCCTCGTACTTGTAGCCGCCCTCGGGGGTCAGCGCCGCCCAGCCGCCGGGGACGCCGATGAGCGTGGCGTGCGGGGTGGGCGGGCCGTCCGGCGCGGGGACGTTCCACAGGCGGACCGTGCCGTCCTCGCCGCCGCTGGCCAGGCGGGTGCCGTCGGGGCTGAAGGCGAGGGAGAAGATGCGTCCGGTGTGGCCGGTGAGGCGGGCGACGCGGGTGCCGGTGCGGGCGTCCCACAGGCAGATGACGCGGTCGTCACCGGCGGTGGCGAGGAGCGGCAGCCGGGGGTGGGCGACGGCTGCCCAGAGGCGGCCGTGGTGCCCGGTGAGGACGTGGCGAGGTGCGCCGTCGCGCCAGATGAGGGCGGTGCCGTCCCAGGAGGCGCTGGCCAGCCAGTCGCTGTCGGCGCCGAAGGTGACGGCGTAGACGCGGTCGGCGTGGCCGTCGAGTTCGGCGGTCAGCCGGCCGCTCTCCTGCTCCCAGAGGCGGACCCGTCCGTCGTCGCAGCCGGTGGCGAGGGTGGTGCCGTCGCCCCGGAAGGCGATGGACCGCACCCGTCCCCGGTGGTCGGCGAGGGTGGCGACATGGGCGCCGGTGGCGCGCCACCACAGGCGGACGGAGTCGTCGTCGTTGGCGGTGGCGAGCAGCGTGCCGTCGGCGCTGAACGCCTCGGCCCAGGTGTGGTCGGTCTCCACATCGATCTCGCGCAGATATTCGCCGGTCACGGCGTTCCAGAGGTAGACGTCGCCGTCGTTGCTGGCAGTGCCCAGTATCGGACCGGCGGGGCTGAAGACGCCGGAGATCAACCGGTCGCCGCGGCCGGTGAGTTCGGCGGTGCGGCGGCCGGTGCGGGCGTCCCAGAGGCGGACGATGCCGTCGTTGCCGCTGGAGGCGAGGCGGGCGCCGTCGGCGCTGAACGCGACGGTGTTGACCCGGCGGCCGTGGCCGCGCAGGATCCGCTGGCCCTGCCCGGTGTCGGCATCCCAGATCTGCGCGCCGCCGTCGTTGCCGACGGTCACGAGCTGGCTGCCCTGCGGGCGGAACCGGCAGGCCCAGGCGGAGCCGCGGTGCTCGACGGGCTGCTGCCGCAGCAGGCTGATGGCGCGGTGGCCGCCGCTCAGCGCGACGCGCCACAGCCGGACGGTGCCGTCACTGTCGCAGGCCGCCAGGAGCCGTCCGCCGTTGCCGAACATCACCTGGTAGACGGCGCCGGTGCACCGCTCCAGAGCGCCCGCGGGCGCGCCGACGACCGGGTCCCACAGCCGTACCTGGCCGTCGGTGTCACCGCTGACGAGGAGGTTCCCCTCGGGGTGGAAGTCGAGGGTGTAGACGCGGCCGGTGTGGCCGGTGAAGGTGTGCAGCAGCCGGCGCCCGGCCAGATCCCAGACGCGGACCGTGCCGTGGCCGTCGGCGCCGTGGTCGCCGGTGGCCAGCAGGGTGCCGTCGGGGCTGAACCGGGCCCGGAACACGGCGTGTTCATGGCCGTCGAGGGTGCCGGTGCACTCTCCCGTACCGGTGTCCCAGATGCGGAGGACCGCGGCGGCGTCGCCGGTGACGAGGGTGCGGCCGTCGGCACTGAACACCGCGGTGTAGACGGGGGCGGCGTGGCCGGGCAGCTGCTGGAGCGGCTCGCCGGTGGCGGTGTCCCAGAGGGTGACCAGACCGTCCGCGTCGCCGGTGGCGAGGAGGGTACCGGCCTCGTCGAGGGAGACCGGCCAGACGCCGCCCGGGTGGATGTCCAGGCGGTGCAGCTGGCGGCCGGAGACCGGGTCCCACAGGCGTACGGTGCCGTCGGCGCCGCCGGTGGCGAGCACCCGGGAGCGGAACTTCACCGCGTAGACCCGGGCTTCGTGGCCGTGCAGGGTGCGCAGCGCGCGGCCGGTGTCGGCGGCGCAGACCAGCACCCCGCCGTCCTCGCTGCCCACCGCGAGGAGTTCGCCCTCGGGGCTGTACGAGAGGGGTTCGGGCAGCCGGCTGGTGCGCATGTCGAAGCCGTACGGGACGCCGACGGCGGCGGGACGGAAGCCGACCTCGACGGGCATACCGGGGGCGAGGGAGGCGGTGCGCAGTTCGGGGGCGGCGCGGACCTGCGGGTCGATGAGCGGATCGATGAGCGCGGCGCGGTGCCAGCGGCTGCGGGTCAACACGGCGCCGCGCAGATCGGCGCGCGTCAGCCGGGCGCCGCGCAGGTCGGCGCCGGTGACGTCGGCCCCGGAGAGGTCGGCGTGGTCGAGGCGGGCGCCGTTGAGGCGGGCGTCGCGCAGCACGGCGCCGGAGAGGTTGGCGCCGATGAGGCGGGCGTCGGTGAGGTCGGCGCCGGTGAGGTCGACGCCGGAGAAGTCACGGCCGGAGAGGTCCTCGCCGGAGAGGCGGGCGGCGCGCAGATCGGCGCCGGCGGGGACGCGGAGCCGGTCGATGACGCGGACGGCGTTGGCGCGCGCCGCGTCGCTGACGCCGGGCCCGGGGGCGTTGAGGACGGTACGGACCCAGGCGGTGGACAGGTCGTGGTCGGCGAGGTCGCAGAAGAACTCGACGGCCAGGGCGCTCAGCGGCCGGGCGGCGAGCAGGGCGCTGTCGCCGTCGGCGAGGCGGTCGGCGGCTTCGCGGGCGATGAGCCATTCGACGACGGAGCCGTGGATGAACTGGAACCGGCCGTCGTCGGTGCGGATCAACAACGAACCGGCGCCGACCGCCTGGGCGCTCTCCTGAGTGGTGAGGGTGGTCCCGGCGAGCCCCGCGAGGGCGGTGGCGACGGTGTCGGTCAGCTCGTCGAGGTGGAGTGCGCTGCGGCCGGTCTCCCACAGGCGGCGGGCGAGGGCGGTGACCGTGGCCCAGAGGTGGTCGAGGGTGAGGCCGGGGGCGGCGCCGGGACCGCCCTGGCCGCGGCGTTCCTCGTGGACGAGCCAGGCGGTGAAGACGTCCTCGTAGAGCCGGGCGGGGCTCAGGGCGCGTCCGGCGCCCGCGACGGCGCGCAGCTGGTCGGGGTCGAGGTCGGCGACGAAGCTCAGCAGCCGCGGGTTGGCGCAGAGGGCGAGCAGGTCGGGGATGTTGCCGAGGAGTTCGAAGCGGCGGGCGGCGGTCTCCTCGTCGCCGTAGCGGTTGACGAGGTAGGCGCGGATCTGCTCGGGGACGAAGCCCTCGACGGCGAGGATGCGGCGCTGCGAGAGCAGTCCGACGCGTTCGCCGAGCGCGGTGAGGACCTGATCCTGGGACTTGAAGTGCTGGGTGCGGCTGCTGACCACGATCTTGGCGTTGTCGACGGCGGCGTTGAGGAGGACCTGGAGGTGGTCGGCGGCGCGGTCGTAGCTGACGCGGTTGACGAGTTCGTCGAAGCCGTCGAAGAGGAGGACGACGCGGCCCTGGCCGAGCATGTAGCGCAGGGCGCGCAGATCGATGGTGTCGACGTCGTGCCCGGCGAGGTGGGCGGCGACGAGCCCTTCTAGGCTGTGGGCGCGGTCGAGGGTGTGCAGCGGGATGAGCAGCGGGGTGAGGTGCGGGAGGCGCTCGGGGATACGGCGGGCCAGCTCGCGCAGGGCGAAGGTCTTGCCGTGTCCGAAGTCGCCGAGGAGCAGCAGGAAGCGGCCGTGATCGGTCTCCAGGAGCTGGAGCATCTCCTCGATGAGGTGGTCGCGGGCGTCGGCGTCGGGGCGTTCGGCGTCGCGGTAGCGCTGCGGGAGGTAGAGGTCGGGGGCGTAGCGGTCGTCACTGCTCAGCCGGGCGGTCTGGGCGGTGACGTAGGAGCGCAGGTCCAGCAGGCCCTGGAATTCGAGGAAACTGCGGACGCGGACGCCGCGGCGTCCGGCGCGTTCGCGGAGCGCCTGCTCGGGCGGCGGCCCGTCGTGGACCAGTTCGGCGTCGGAACCGGTGTCGGTGGCGAGCGCCTGGGCGAGGAAGTGGTCGAGTTCGGCGTCGGTGGGGGTGCCGGGGTGGACGGCGATGCGCTGCTGACGGATGACGCCCTCGTCGCTCCAGGTGACCATGATCTGGGGGAGGTCGTCGGGGGTGGCGCGGGGCACGTCGCGGAGGCGGACGCCTTCCTGGCGGGCGCGGCAGACCTCCTTGACGCGTTCGGCGAGGGAGTCGGCGGGCTCGTCGACGGCGCGGTGGTCGGCGGGCGGCGCGGCGACGGCCCCTATGCCCCGCCCGGCGGGCTCACCGGGCGGGGTGAAGAGCCGTCCGGCGCCCTGCCAGCTGACGGGGAAGACGGTCGGTTCGGTACCGCCGTCGCCGGTCCAGCGGGTGACGCCGTCGGCGGTGACGTGCAGCAGCTCGAACCCGGCGGGGGCGGCCGAACCGTACAGCGGCAGGGCGCCGTTGTGGAGCGGAAGGTGGTCGTGGGACGGCTCGCCGCCGGTGGTGCGGGGGCCGCCGCTGGGGCCGTGCAGGGCGAAGTGGAGGCGGGGCGCGGCGAGCCGGGTGAAGGTGTCGGCGTCGCGGAGGGTGCCGGGGCCACCGGGGGCGTCCTGGGGGCGGCGGCGGCCGGTGAGCGGGTGGCGGAGCGCGCCGATCCGCAGCCAGCCCTCCTCCTCGTAACCGCGCAGCGCCTCGGCGAACCAGGTGGCCTGGTCGCGGCCGAGGAAACCGTACTGGTCGTCGGGGCGGTGGCTGGAGGCGATGGAGGAGTTGAACCCGGCGACGACGGTGTGGAGTTCGGGGACCGGGAAGAGGGTCCAGGGCTGGTCGCTGTCGAAGACGGTGTCCAGGCCCTCGTAGAGGCCGCGGAAGAGGCGGGTGTAGTGGCGCCACTTGGGCCAGTACGGGGGCTGCGGCGGGATTTCGTCGGCCTCGCAGGTGTGGAAGTAGCCGCGGCAGGCGGCCTGGCTGACGTCCTGGTTGCCGGGGACGACGACGACGCGCTGCGGCGGCAGGTCGAGCTGGGAGCGCAGCCCGGTGAGGAAGCTGAGGGCCTGATCGCATTCGCGGGGGCTGCCGGAGGCGGTGAGGTCGCCGGTGACGACGAGGAGGTCGGGCGAGGGCGCCCCGGCGTCCTTCAGCTCGACGAGGTCGCTGCGGATCTCCCGGCGCAGTGCGTCCGGTTCGCGGCCGCGGCCGAAGTCCGGACCGGCGAGGTGCAGCACCGTCAGCGCGCCCTGCTCGCGGGCCGGGCCGGGGGCCTGCGGGTACTGCGGGGGGCGAGCGGGGCGGCGGCGGCCGGACCAGCCGGTGCGGCCGAGCGGGCGCTGCCGGTCGTCGGGGGCGGTGGCGGGCGCGGGCAGCTGGAAGGAGCCGGTGGCGGTGAGGGAGCCGGGGTAGCCGGGGCTGTGGCCAGGGCGGGCGTGGCCCTCGACGGCCTGGCCGACGCGGGTGAGCAGCATGCTCCGGGCGGTCGCAGGGTCGGTGACGCCGACGAGGTCGACGTAGGTGATGGTGGCGAGCAGGCCCTCGATGGGGATGTCCTCGACGCGGACGGTCAGCAGTTTGCGCTCGGGCTGCTCCGGTTCGGCGCGGAGCGCGGCCTGCCATTCCATGCGGCCGTAGGTGGAGCGGCCGTAGTGGCCGGAGAGGACGGCGATGACGGCGACGGATTCGCTGACGCCGCGGTCCATGAAGTCGATGAAGTTGGTCCCGGCGACGAAGTCCCACGCCTGGATGACGGTGCGGTACCCGGCCTCCTCCAGGGTCCACGCGATCCAGGACGCCCATTGCTCGTCGGCGGGCGAATAGCTGATGAAGAAGTCCAAGTCACGCGTCCGGCCCCGCAGTTCCCCGTCAGTCACCATGGCCCCATCGTAGGAGGTAGGGGGGTGGCGGGGCAGGCGGTTGAAAGGATCACGCGGGCGGGCGGAGGGCCGTGAGCGCGGACGGGACGCCGCGGCGGGACGGGACCGGGTCGCCGTGGGGGACGGACCGGGCCGCCCTCCGTCGCCGGGTCCGGGCGCGGGCGGTGGGACGTCCGGGCGCCGCCGGGCTCCGGCGTGCGGGGGCGGGCCGCGGGCGCCGGAGCCTTCCGCCGGGGCCCTTGATCCTCCCCTCTCCCCCGCGCCGTCCGGGCGTGTGTGCGACGCTGGCGGGCGTGCGATTCCTCACGCGTCTGCATCCCCTGGACTGGCTCGCCGCCGCGCTGCTCGCCTGCGGCCTGGTGTGTGTGGCCACGGGGCTGCTGCCGACCGCACCGGCCGGGGAGGCGATGGCGCGCATCGGGCCGCTGCTCGCCTTCCTCGCCACGGTCATCGTGATGGCCGAACTGACGGGCCGGGCCGAGGTGTTCGACGCGGTGGCGTCCTGGGTGGCGCGGACCGGGAAGGGGAGCTATCCGCGGCTGTTCGGGCTCTGTGTGCTCTTCGCGTCGGTCACCACCATCGCGCTGAACCTCGACACCACGGCGGTGCTGCTGACGCCGGTGATGCTGGCGCTGGCCGGACGGGTCGGCATCGCGCCGGTGCCGCTGGCGATGACGACGGTCTGGCTGGCGAACACCGCGAGCCTGCTGCTGCCGGTGTCGAACCTGACCAATCTGCTGGCCTCGGACCGGGTCGGGCTCTCCCCCACCGAGATGGCCGCGACGATGGGCCTGCCCCAACTGGCCGCGATCGCCGTGACGACGGTGTGCCTGTGGGGCTTCCACTGGCGGCGCGGGCGGCGGGGCTCGGACGCGTACGTCCCGCCCGAGAAGCAGGCCCCGGCCGATCCGGTGCTGTTCCGGGTGTGCGCGCTGGCGTGTGCCGGGTTCCTGGTGGCGATCCTCGTCGCGGACGTACCGCTGTGGTCGGCGTCGCTGACGACGATGCTGATCGTCGTCGTGGCGTTCGCGCTGCGGCGCCCCGCCGAGCTGCGCTGGTCGCTGGTGCCGTGGCGGCTGCTGGTGCTGGTACCGGGCATGTTCCTGGTCGTCGAGACGGTGAACGCGCACGGGCTGCACACGCTGCTGACGGCCGCGATCGGGCCGGACGGCGGCCTCCTCGGCATGCTCCGCTCGGCGGGCGTCGGCGCGGGCCTGTCCAACGTCCTCAACAACCTGCCGGTCTACATGGCGGGCGAGGCGGCGGTACCGGTCGGCAACCACCACCAGCTGCTGGCGCTGCTGATCGGCACCAACGTCGGTCCGCTGGTCACCCCGTGGGCGTCGCTGGCGACGCTGCTGTGGTTCGAACGGTGCCGCGGCCGGGGCACCGTCATCCCGCTGCGGCGCTTCATGGGCACGGGCTTCGTCCTGGCCGTGACGGCGACGCTGGCGGCCACGGCGGCGCTGGCGGTGGGCTGAAACGGCCGGTCACCAGGGCCGGTGACCGCGGAACGGACCGGCGGGGCCGGGCCTCCCGCCGCCCGGCTCCCGCCCGTCGGCCCGGCTCCCGCCCGTCGCTCCCGTCAGGCCGCCCGCGCCTCCGCGACCACATCGAGCAGATACGTCAGGGTGTCCGCGCGGGCGGCGACGAAGCTGCGGTCGGTGTCCGGGCCCGTGGAGCCCACCGTGAAGGGGCCGCCGCTCAGGGTGCGGAACTCCACGCCCGTCTCGGCGGCCAGCAGCGCGCCCGCGGGGAAGTCGATGCCCTCCGCGCGGTAGCCGACGAACCCGTCGATCGCACCGCGCGCCAGCATGCTCCAGCCCAGCAGCGGCGCCCACAACTGGAGCACCCGCCGGGCACGGCGCTCCAGTTGGCCCCGCAGCCCGGCGGCCACCGGATCGGCCCGGCCCACCGCATGGCCCTGGGTCCAGGCCACCACCGGCCCGCTGCGCGGCACCGCGCCGGACGGTCCCGGCAGCCGGTCCGGCCCGCAGGTCGTGCCCCGGCCGCGGACCGCCTGCCAGGTGCAGCCGGTGACCGGTTCGTGCACCACCCCGACGACCGGCGCGCCGTCCACGCACAGCCCGATGCCGACGGCGTACGCGGTCAGGCCGATCGCGACGTTGTTGCTGCCGTCGAGCGGGTCCACCAGCCAGGTGCGGCGCCCGACGGCGTCGAGAAGGCCCGCCTCCTCGGACAGGATCCGGTCGTGCGGGAAATGGGTCTGGAGGCGGGCGAGGATGATTTTCTCGGCGGCCAGGTCGAGGTCGGTGACGACATCGCCCTCGGCGTCCTTCACGCCCACCGTCCGCGCCGCGCCGAAGCGCCCGCGCAGCAGCGCACCGGCCTCCTCGGCGGCGGCGACGGCCACCCGCGTCTCGTACGCGTACGGTGCGGCGTCCCGGTCAGTCGCGCTGCTCGGCATGGATCCTCCTGAGTGCTGTGCGGACGGTCCGTTCGGTGTGTTCCGCGCCGCACAACCGGCGCACCGTACGGTGGCCGCGGCCGTGCAGGGGGCCCAGGGAGAGGTCGGTGTGGCCGGGCAGCGACCGGCCGAGCACCAGGGTGGCGGCGGGCTCGTCGCGCGTGACGGTGGCGTGGAACTCACCGGCCGGCAGGCTGTACGTCTCACCGCTGCCGCTGGAGGCGGCGGGGCCCGGCTCGCAGCGCACCAGGCGGGAGGTGGGGCGCAGTTCGTCGATGCCGGAGGGGGCGCTGATGACCTCGAAGATGCGGTGCGTGGGGGCGTGCGCGGCGTCCGTCACCGTGACCGGGAGGTTGCCGACCCGGCCGTAGAGGACGTAACTGCGCAGCTCCCAGCTGTGGGCGTGCATGGGTGCGGCGGTGGGGTCGGCGCGGGTGCCGGTGCCGAAGAGGTGGACGCAGACGCCGCGGGCGCCGTCGCGGACCAGCGGCAGGCAGAGGAAGCCGAGCGGGTGGTGGACCGCGTGCACCTCCCGTCTGCCGCGGGCGATGTCCTCCAGGGCACCGGTGATCCCGGCGCGGGGCGCGCCCCGCGCCGTGCCGGGGCGGAGCAGTCGGTCGAGCGTGTCGTAGTCCATGAGCCGCGCCCGAGGCGTCTCACCTCCGGTAGGGGTCCTCGGCATGCAGGGCCTTCTCGATGATCTCCGCGACGTCGGTGTCGCCGAACACCGAGGGCAGCGGCAGCGCGACGTCGTCGAAGACCGCGCGGACCTCGTCGACGGTGGGCTCGTCGCTGAGCGGGGCGATGCCGCGCAGGTCGAGGCGGACGGCCTGTTCGCGGCTCTGGTGCAGTTCGGTGACGTAGTAGTCGTAGAGCGGCCGGTCGCGGGCGACGAGGAGGTTGACGCGGTTCGGGTCGTCCTGGGTGATGATCAGGCAGGACTCGGAGAGGTCGAAGCGGAGGGTGGGGACACCCGAGGAGAGGTGGACGCTGATCTCCAGGGTGTCGAGCCGCTGGCGGAACCAGCAGGCGGCCAGGACCGTGGCGTACGCCTCCTTGCGGGTGCGGTCGGCGGTCCAGGCGTGCGCCGCGTCGTCGTTGCGGCGGCGGGCGAAGGTCTGGCGGAAGCGGGCGTAGGCGGCGCAGGTCCGCTCGTCCGCCGGGTTGATGATGTCGATCTTGACGCTGAGCTGGGCGCGCTGACGGGTGGCGGCCTCGACGCAGCGGGGCAGCGTGACAGCGCGCAGATAGGTGCCGGTGCCGCCCTTGAAGTACCAGCGGTTGGTCTGCCCGCGGGCCTGCTCCAGGGCGTCGCCGACCTCGTCGCCCGACAGGGAGCGGACCATCGCGAGGTCCTCCAGGGCGCGGCGGGTGTCCTTGGACGCCTCCTGGATGTCGGACTTACGGCGCGACCGCTCCGTCATCGAGCCGACCGCGAGGGTGCCGAGCACCAGCAGCGTCGCGCCGGACGACACGCCGGGGCTGATGACGTCGTTGAAGACGTCCATCAGGCCGATGGTCAGCCCGAGCCCCACGGCGATGAGCACGTCCAGGTTTCTGATCACCCAGGCGACGCCGAACTCCACCCGTCCCACACGCTGTACCACGTCGGTCCCCCTCCCCGTTGCCTGCATCGTAGGAGCATCGGGACGGCTCTGGCCAGGGCCGCCAAGATCCTCTCCGGGGCGGGGAGTTGCCGCGGCGGGCCCGCGACGTGGTGCCGGACGGCGCCGCCGGGCCGCGGGCGCGGGCGGGGCCCGGCTGTCACCGGCCTCGGTTACGGTGGGACGAACAGGACAGATCTCGGCCGGTGCGGCCGACGGGGTGGAGGCGGCACGGTGCACGGCGAGTACAAGGTTCCCGGCGGCAAGCTCGTCGTGGTCGATCTGGAGGTGGAAGGCGGCGTGCTGCGGCACGTCCGGGTGGCCGGGGACTTCTTCCTGGAGCCGGACGAGGCGATCGGCGCGATCGACAACGCGCTGGAGGGCGCCCCCGCCACCACCGACGCGGCGGGGCTCGCCGCCCGGATCACGGCGGCGCTGCCGAAGGACACGGTGATGTTCGGGCTGACGGCGGAGGGCGTCGCCATCGCCGTGCGGCGAGCGCTGGCGCAGGCCACCGAGTGGAGCGACTACGACTGGCAGCTCATCCACGACCAACCGCAGCCGCCCGCCCTGCACATGGCGCTCGACGAGGTCATCACGGCGGAGGTCGCGGCGGGCCGCCGGGCGCCGACGCTGCGGGTCTGGGAGTGGGACGCGCCCGCCGTGATCATCGGCAGCTTCCAGTCGCTGCGCAACGAGGTCGACGCCGAGGGCACCGCCCGGCACGGCGTCACGGTGGTACGCCGGATCTCCGGCGGCGGCGCCATGTTCGCCGAGCCGCAGAGCACCATCACGTACTCGCTGGCCGTCCCGGAGGCGCTGGTCTCCGGGCTGTCGTTCGCGGACAGCTACGCCTATCTCGACGACTGGGTCCTCGGTGCCCTCGGCGACATGGGCATCCGGGCGTGGTACCAGCCGCTCAACGACATCGCCACGGAGGTCGGCAAGGTCGCGGGCGCCGCGCAGAAGCGGATGGTCGGCCCGGACGGCGGGCCCGGCGCCGTGCTGCACCACGTCACCATGTCGTACGACATCGACGCGGCGAAGATGCTCGATGTGCTGCGCATCGGCAAGGAGAAGCTGTCGGACAAGGGGACGAAGAGCGCCAAGAAGCGGGTCGATCCGCTGCGGCGGCAGACGGGTCTGCCGCGCGAGGAGGTCATCGCGCGGATGATCGGCTCGTTCCGCGACCGATACGGCCTGACCCGCGGCGCGGTCACCGACGCGGAGCTGGCGCGCGCCGAGGAGCTGGTGCGGACGAAGTTCGCCCACGAGGAGTGGACGGCGCGGGTGCCGTAACGGGAGCGGGGCGGGCCCGGGCCGCCCGGCCGGAAGGCCGTGGGCGCGTCCGGCGGCCCGCGTCCGGTATCTGACGGGCCGTTTTGTTCTGGCGGCGAATCCTCCATACGATCCGTCGATGATCATAAGAAAGCGGCTGGCGGCCGGGGTGTGCGGCCTGCTCGCCACGGTGGCCGTCGGCCTGCTCCCCACACCCGCCGCGGCCGGTGAGCCGGACGCGAAGCCCACCCCGAAAGTCGAGCTGGTCCTCGACGTCAGCGGCTCCATGCGCGCCCGCGACCTCGACGGCCAGACCCGGATGGCGGCGGCGAAGACCGCGTTCAACGAGGTGCTGGACGCGGTGCCCGGCGATGTCGAGCTGGGCATCCGCACCCTCGGCGCGAACTATCCGGGCGAGGACCGCACGGTCGGCTGCAAGGACACCAAGCTGCTCTACCCGGTCGGCCCGCTCGACCGGAACGACGCGAAGACGGCGGTCGCCACGCTGTCCCCCACGGGCTGGACGCCGATCGGCCCGTCGTTGCTCGCCGCCGCCGACGACCTCAAGGGCGGCGATTCGGCCCGGATCGTCCTCATCACCGACGGCGAGGACACCTGCCAGCCGCTCGACCCCTGCGAGGTGGCCCGCGACATCGCCGCCAAGGGCATCCGCCTCACCGTCGACACGCTCGGCCTGCTGCCGGATGCCAAGACCCGTAAGCAGCTCAGCTGCATCGCGGAGGCCACCGGCGGCACGTACACCTCCGTCCACCACACCGATCAGCTCCGCAAGCGGGTGCACCAGTTGGTGGACCGGGCGGCCGATCCGGTGGTGACGCCGGTGGCGACCGAGGGCGCCGCGCAGTGCGCGAAGGCGCCCGAGCTGAAGCCCGGCCTCTACAGCGACCGGGAGCGCTTCGCCGAGCACCGCTGGTACCGCGTCGCGGTCCGGCCCGGCCAGGAGCTGCGGGCCTCGGTGAGCGTCGCCGCCGACCGGGCCGTCGACAACGACTACGGCGTGCTGCTGCGGGCGGTGACCGTCCACGGCCGGGAGATCGTCCGCGGTTCCGAGGCCGGTGACGGGCGCACCGACGTCCTCTCCACCGGGCTGCGCTACCCGAAGCCGGACGAGGACGCGCCGGACGGCAGCGACGTGCCGCCCGCCGAGACGGTCTGCCTCCAGGTCAGCAACTCCTTCTCCGCACCGGCGTCGGTGAAGCGGGAGCCGGGGCTGCCCGTCGAACTGGCCGTCGACCTGGTGGACGCGCCGCACGACGCCGCCGACCCGGCCGCCTTCGGGCTGGGCCGCGGCTGGTGGCTGCTGGTCACCCTCGCCCTGGCCGGTCTGGTGGGCGGCCTCGTGTGGGGCTGGATCTCCCGCTGGCGCATCTCCGTCTGGAGGACCAACTGATGCGGACCCTGCGCACCCTGGCGGCGGCACTGCTCGCCACCGGCAGCCTGCTCACCGCGGCGGCACCGGCCCTCGCCGACGACCCGACGCCCACGGCCTCCAGCGGCTCCCCGAGCCCGGAGTCCGACGGTGAGGTGCCCGCGCCGACCGAGGCGGGCACGTCGTTCCGTACGGCCACCCTGATGCTGCCCGGCCAGCGCGCCACCGCCGACGCCTCCACGGGCGACTACCTGTACTGGGCCGTCCCCCTCGACCAGGGGCAGGACGCGACGGTACGGGCGAAGGTGAAGCTGCCCGAGACGGCGCGGCACGGTGAGGCCACCTGGCGGCTGGACGTGTACGACGGGCTGCGGCGCCGTCAGGCGTGCCGCTACGGCATGCAGGCGCGGACGGTGGCGGCCGACGCCACGTCGGTGGAGCTCGCCTGCACCCTGCGGACCGTCCGCGCGTGGGCGGAGCCGTGGGCCGACGATCCGCTGCCGGGCCGCTACTACCTGCGGCTGACCACCACCGAGCAGCCGCAGGAGGACCTGGGGCTGCCGGTGCAGGCCGAGGTGAGTGCCGACGTCAAGGACGCGGGTGGCGCCCATGCCGTGGACGGGGCGCTGGCCGCGCCGCTCGTCCCCGGCGCGACCGCCGCCACCGGCTCCGAGGAGCGCGACGGCGGCGACGCCGACGGCGAGGCGGCCGGTGCCTCGGCGAGCCCGTCGACGGCCTCTGCGGCCCCTGCGGCCACGGCGGCCGAACCGGACGGCGGCTGGGCCTCCGGCTGGTGGTCCGACCGCTGGATCTGGACGGCGGCGGGCGGCATCGCGGCGGCCCTGGCGGGCATCGCCGGCTACCGTCTCACCGCCGGTCGCGGCCGCCCGTCCCGGGTGCCGCCGGGCGTCTGACGCGGCGGAGGTTCCACGTGCCACGGGCCCGGCCGTCATGGCCGGGCCCGTGGTGTGTCCGGGTGCACCGTGGGGCGTGGCTCCGGGGTGAGCCGGGCGCGGCGGGCGGGCCGCTCCCCTGGTGGCGCGCGCCCGGACGCCTTGGGCGGGGCGCCCGGGGCGGCTCGGCGGGCGCGCGGGGCGGCTCAGCGGGGCGCGCGCTCCCGGCCCGGGCGTCCCCTCTCGGCTCTCAGCCGTTCAGCGCCGGAATGATCCGCTCGCCGTACGCGTCGATGACGGCTTCCTTGGCGTCGTGCATGGCGTACAGCGCGAACTGGTCGACGCCCAGATCCCGCAGCCTTCGCAGCTTCTCGATGTGCGCCTCGGCCGGTCCGAGCAGGCAGAACCGGTCGACGACGGCGTCCGGCACGAACGCGGTGTCGGGGTTGCCGGTCCGGCCGTGGTGGGAGTAGTCGTATCCGGCGCGCTTCTCGATGTACGCGGTCAGCTCCTCCGGGACGGCACCGGAGTGCGCACCGTACCGTTCGACGAGGTCGGCGACGTGGTTGCCGACCATCCCGCCGAACCAGCGGCACTGCTCCCGGGCGTGCGCGAGATCGTCGCCGACGTAGGCGGGCGCGGCCACACAGACCGTCACCTCGGCCGGGTCGCGGCCCGCGTCCGCCGCCGCGTCGCGCACCGCCTTGACCATCCATTCGGTGAGGTAGGGATCGGCGAGCTGGAGGATGAAGCCGTCGGCCAGCCGCCCGGCCATGGCCAGCGCCTTCGGACCGTACGCGCCCATCCAGACGGGCAGCCGGCCGTCGCGGACCCAGGGGATGCGCAGCCGGTGACCGCCGATGTCGGCCTCGCGGCCCTCGGCGAGGTCCCGGATCACGCCGATCGCCTCGCCCAGCCGGGCCAGGGTGTTGGGCGGCCGCCCGGCGACCCGCATCGCGGAGTCGCCCCGGCCGATGCCGCAGACGGTGCGGTTGCCGTACATGTCGTTGAGGGTGGCGAAGGTGGAGGCGGTGACCTCCGGGGTGCGGGTCGAGGGGTTGGTGACCATGGGGCCCACGATGAGCCGTTCGGTGTGTTCCAGGATGCGGCTGTGGATGACGAACGGCTCCTGCCACAGGACGGCGGAGTCGAAGGTCCAGCCGTAGCGGAACCCCCTCCGCTCGGCCCGGCGCATCAGCCCCACCACGGACGATGCGGGCGGATCGGTCTGCAGAACGACTCCGAAGTCCACGCTGCGCTCCTTCTGTTCGGTGTACGGGCGGCCCCGGGAGCACCGGCCGGGCGGGGCCCGGCGGCCGTGCCACGACGGCACCGGCCGGAACGGATCCGCCGGAGCCGCCCGACGCGGACGGTGCCGGAATCCTTCCACACCGGGGCGTACCGAACCCCGCACGACGCCACCCGCTGCGGACCCCGGGGCGGGAGGGGCCACGGACGCGGCGGCGGGCGCCCCGGCGCCCGGTCCGGAGATACGGCCCGGGCCCTGAGCGCCCTCCCGACGTGCGGGCTTCCCGTGCGGAACTCTCCCCTCCAGGACGGGAGTTCGGCCACCATGGCTCCATGACCGGCATCGATGAAACCCTCTGGAACGCGGACATCGACCCGTCGGACTACTCGGGCAGTGAGGAGACCTACCAAGGCGCCGTATTCCGCGCTGCTGAAGCGGGCGGATGCCCTGGTCGCCGTCTGGGACGGGCAGCCGCCCGCGAAGGGCGGCGGCACGGCCGCCACGGTCGCCGAGGCGCGCGCTTCGGGCCTGCCCGTCCATGTGCTCTGGCCCGCGGAGGCCCGGCGGGGCTGACGCCGACGCCCGTGCGCGGCGGTGGGCCGGGCCGGAGTCCGAGCCGCCGGGGCCGCCCGGAGCCCGACGGGCCGTGCGCCGGACCCGCCGCCGCCCCGGGCCAGGACGGCAACACCCCGCCGGCATCGCCCCCGCCGGCGCCGCCCCGGCCTCAGCTCAACCGCGCCTCGGCGTACACCTCCATCGCCTCCCGCAGATACCCGGCCAGCCCCTCCGCGATCCGGTCGAAGTTGCCCCGGAACCGCGGGTCATCGACGTAGGTCGCCGCCAGCCCCCGGTACGCGTCCGCGTTCGGGGTCCAGAAGCGGCAGACGCCGCGGTAGTGGGCGTCGGTCTCGGCCTGGACCTCGGGGGCGGTGACGGGGGTGCCGGCCACCATGAACTCCGCCATGCGGATCATCTGCGCCGTCGCCTCCCGCTGCCACCGCTCGGTGTCCTCGTCGGTCATCGCCGCGGTGGCGTGCCGGGCCTGCTCCCACGCCTCCGGCCAGCGCTCGCGGACCTCGGTGTCCGTCTCCCTGTCGTGCTCGAAGCCGTCGAAGAGGTTCTCCGGCCTGTTGATCCCGTTCATATCGGGGTGTTCCCTGCCTTCCTCCAGTGCGGCGAGGGTGCGGCCGACCGTCCCGGCCAGCGTCGTCAGCCGGTCCCGCTCCGCCAGCAGCCGGGCGTGGTGCTCGCGGAGCACGGCGACCCGGTCGGCCCGGCTGTCCAGCACCGCCCGGATCTCGCGCAGCGAGAGGCCCAGCTCCCGCATCAGCAGGATCTGCTGGAGCCGCAGGAGTTCCGGTTCGCCGTAGCGGCGGTGGCCGTTGCTCCCGGTTCCGGACGGGTGCAGCAGGCCGATTCCGTCGTAGTGCCGCAGCGTCCGGGACGTCACCCCGCTCATCCGGGCGACCTCGGCGATCGACCAGGTCATGGCGGTATCCCTCCTCGCCGGGCCGGTCTCTCCGGCCCTGGTCACGACCGTAGAAGTTGACGCAACGGCAACCGCAAGCGGCGGTCAGCCCGCGTAGTGCCCGAGGCCCCGGGGCACATAGTCGCCGTGTCCGGCGCGGCCCGTGTGGCGGCGGTTCTCGATCACCGGGACGCCGCGGGAGAGCACCGTCTCGACCCGGCCGGTCACGCGCCGCCCCTCGTACGGGGAGTAGTCGACGTTCATGTGGTGGGTGCGGGCCGACAGGGTCTGCTCGGCGTGCGGGTCGTAGATGACGAGGTCCGCGTCGGAGCCGGGGGCGATGGTGCCCTTCTTGGGGTGGAGGCCGAACATCCGGGCCGGGGCGGTGCAGGCGATCTCGATCCAGCGGCGGCGGTCGATGTGTCCGTCGACGACGGCCTGGTGGAGCAGGTCCATGCGGTTCTCGACGCCGGGCATGCCGTTGGGGATCTTCGAGAAGTCGCCGCGGCCCAGCTCCTTCTGGCCCTTGAAGCAGAACGGGCAGTGGTCGGTGGAGACCACCTGAAGGTCGTTGGTGCGCAGGGCGCGCCAGAGGGTTTCCTGGTGTTCGGCCGGGCGCAGCGGGGTGGAGCACACGTACTTGGCGCCCTCGAAGTCCGGTTCGGCGAGGTTGTCGGTCGACAGGAAGAGGTACTGCGGACAGGTCTCGCCGAAGACCGGCAGCCCCTCGTCGCGGGCGCGCATCAGCTCCGCGACGGCTTCCCGCGCCGAGACGTGCACGACGTAGACGGGTGCGCCCGCCACCTGGGCGAGCCGGATGACGCGGTGGGTCGCCTCGGCCTCCAGGAGCGCCTTGCGGACCTCGCCGTGGTGGCGCGGGTCCCGTTCGCCGCGGGCCAGGGCCTGTTCGACGAGGACGTCGATGGCGAGTCCGTTCTCCGCGTGGGTCATCACCAGTGCGCCGTTGTCGGCGGCGCGCTGCATGGCGCGGAGGATCTGTCCGTCGTCGGAGAGGAACACCCCGGGGTAGGCGGTGAAGAGTTTGAAGGAGCTGACGCCGGATTCGACGAGGCGGTCCATCTCCCGGAGGGAGGAGGCGTTCACATCGGACATGATCATGTGGAAGGCGTAGTCGATCGCGCAGACGCCGTCCGCCTTGGCGTGCCAGGTGTCGAGCCCCTCCTGGAGCGAGCCGCCCTTGGGCTGGATGGCGAAGTCGACGAGGGTGGTGGTGCCGCCCCAGGCGGCGGCGAGGGTGCCGGTTTCGAAGGTGTCGGACGCCTGGGTGCCGCCGAAGGGCATCTCCATGTGCGTATGGGCGTCGACGCCACCGGGGATGACGTATTTCTGCGCGGCGTCGATGACGTGCCCGGCCTGCCAGTCGTGGCTGCCGTGGCTGGCGAGGGCCACCACCCGGCCGCCCTCGACGAGCACATCGGCGTGGAGTTCGTCGGAAGCGGTGATCACCAGGCCGCCGGTAATGAGAGTGCGTGTCACGTCCGGTCTCCCTCACTGCGCCACGGGTGCGTGCCGTGCGGCGGGCGGCCCGGCGCGGACGGCCGCCCGTGCCGCGGACGGTGACCCCCGCCGGGCCGCCGTCCGCTCCTTCCGCACGGGGTGTCCCGCGCGCGGCGGGCGGGCCCGTGCGGCGCCGGTTCCCGGGCGGGAAGGAGACCGTAGAAGCATGGCAGCCGTGGGGGCAATACCGTGTCCGCCGCCCGCGCGGTGCGGCCGCGTGGCGCCGCCGGTCATCCGGCCGGTTGAACGGTGCGGCGCACGGTGCGCCCGGGGAGGTATGGACCAAGAGGGGTGCGAGAGGCGCGGAGTGGGCAGGTAACCGACGCCGCCGGGGAGCGCCCCTCACCGTCCGTGGGGGCGGGAGCCGGGCCGCCGGGAGCGGACGCCACGGCACGGGCGGCGGGAGCGGACCGGCACCGGGCAGAGAGGCGGCACGCCATGCAGTGGAGCACGCCGTGGGAGTTCTCCGACGACCGCGGACGTCTGGCGGTGGCCGGCGAACGGCCGTCGCGGATCATCACCTACCTCCAGGCCGGGGCGACGCTCTGGGATCACGGCGTACGTCCCGTGGGGCTCTTCGGGTCGCGGCACGACGGGACGGTGCCGGACCGGACGAAGAGCGGGGAGCTGCCCCGGGAGGGCATCCCGTATCTCGGTGCGGGGCCGGCGCTGCATCCGGACACCGTGCTGGGGGCGGCGCCGGATCTGGTGGTGACCGTCACCTACGACGGCGAGGCGGTGTACGGCCTGGACGCCAAGACGGCGCGGGAGCTGGAGGCGCACGTCCCGCTGGTGGCGCTGGGCCTGGGGCCCGGCCGGGGGCTGGCCGTGGTGCGGGAGCGGTTCGCGGCGCTCGCCGGGTCACTGGGCGCGGGGGAACCGGCGAGCGCCGCGGTCGCGCTGGACGGTGCGGAGGACGCGCTGCGGGCGGCGGCCGGCGACGGGCCGCGGCCCCGGGTGCTGGCTCTGTCGGCGGCCGGCCCGGAGCAGGCGTATCTGGCGCGGCCGGGGGCCTGGCCGGATCTGCGGACGCTGCGGGAGCACGGCGTGGAGCTGCTGGACCCGGCCGCCGGGCCCAGGGCGAACTGGGCGACGGCCACCTGGGCCGATGTCGCGGCGCTCCGCCCCGACATCGTGCTGAACGACGTACGGGCCAATGCCGCGCCGCCGGAGGCGCTGCGCGGCGGCGCGCACTGGCGGGCGGTGGCGGCGTCGGCCCGGCTGGTCGGCTGGAATCCGGAGGCGCCGTGCAGCCGCCGGGCGCATGCGCGGTTCTTCCACGAGGTGGCGGCGGCGGTCCGGGGCGCGGCCGGACGGTGACCGGGCGCCGGGTCACGGGGCGCGCCTGCCCGGCTGTGGGGCCGTACGTCTACCTGGCCGTGGGCCGGTGCCGCGGGGCGGTGCCGTGGGCCGGTGCCGCGGGGCGGTGCCGCGGGGCGGTGCCGATCCGGCGAAGGGCTGGGTGAAGCTGTGGCACAACGGTGCCGCCCAGAAGCTGGCGGGCGGCGCCGCGCAGTACCGGGCGGCCACGCTGCGGGCCGACTGGGTCACCGACAAGTGGGGCGTCTACCGTCCGACGGTGTCACCGGCGCGGCCACCGCGTACCTCAACGACGCCGCGGTGGGCCGCGCGTACGGCGACGTGGCGCCCTGACGTCGTATCAGGCGGCGGTGAGGCGTTCGCGCGCGTCGGTCAGCGCACCGGCCAGCAGCTCCGCCCCCTCCTCCGCCTCGGCGACGTTCAGCGTCATCGGCGGGGCGATGCGCAGGCACGCGCCGCCCTGTCCGCCCTTGCCGACGAGCAGTCCGCGCTCCCGGGCCGCCTCCACCACCAGCGAGGCGGCCGCGGCCGACGGCTCGTCGGTGCCGGGCCGGACGAGTTCCACACCGGTCATCAGGCCCCGCCCGCGCACCTCGCGGACCAGGTCGCTCCCGGCGGCGACGGCCCGCAGCCGTTCGAGGAGCAGCCCGCCGACGCGCCGGGCGTTGCCCTGGAGGTCGTGGTCGAGGAGGTAGGTGAGGTTGGCGAGACCGGCGGCGACGGTGACGGGGCTGCCGCCGAACGTCGAGATGGAGTGGGCGCTCATCGCGTCCATCACCTCGGCGCGGGCGACGACACCGCCCAGGGACATGCCGTTGCCGATGCCCTTGGCGAAGGTCAGCAGGTCGGGCGGGCCGTTCCCGGCGTGCGCCTGCCAGCCCCAGAAGTGGTCGCCGGTGCGGCCCCAGCCGGTCTGCACCTCGTCGCTGATCCAGAGGATGCCATGCCGGTCCAGGACCTCGCGGAACGCGGCGTAGAGCCCGTCGGGCGGGGAGGTGAAGCCGCCGACCCCCTGGACCGGTTCGGCGATCAGCGCGGCGACGCCCCCGGCGGTCTGCGCCAGCACGTCCTCCAGATCGGCGACGCACGCCGCGATGTATGCGGCGTCGCCGAGCCCGGCGTACGGACCGCGGCTGCGGACGCCCCCGTGGACGTAGAGCGTCTGGAGCGGCGACAGGCTCGTCGGGGACCAGCTGCGGTTGCCGGTGATGGCGACGGTGGAGAAGGAGCGGCCGTGGTAGCTGTTGCGCATCGCCAGGATCTGGTTGGAGCGGCGGTACGCGGTGGCGAGCAGCAGCGCCGTGTCGTTGGCCTCGGTGCCCGAGGTGGTGAAGAAGACCCGGGCGTCGGGGATCCCGGAGAGCGCGGCGATGCGCTCCGCCAGCTCCACCATGGGGCGGGAGAGGTAGAGCGTCGAGGTGTGCAGGATCCGCCCGGCCTGCGCGGTGACGGCGGCGGTGACCTCCGGCAGGGCGTGCGCCGTCATGGTGGTGAGGATGCCGCCGAAGAAATCGAGGTAGCGGTTGCCCTCGGCGTCCCAGACGTGGCGGCCCACGCCGTGGGTGAGTTCGAGCGGCCGCTCGTAGTAGAGGTCGAGCCAGGAGGGCAGCACCGCGCGGTGGCGGGCGAGCAGCGCCCCGGGGGCGCCGTCGGCCGTCACGGGCGCACCAGCCCCTCGTACGCGTCGGGGCGGCGGTCCCGGTAGAACGCCCACTGCTGCCGGACCTCGTCGATCAGCCCGAAGTCGAGGTCGCGGACGAGGAGTTCCTCCTCGCCGTCGTCGGCGACCTCGCCGACGAACTGTCCGCGGGGGTCGACGAAGTAGCTGGTGCCGTAGAAGTCGTTGTCGCCGTACTCCTCGGTGCCGACGCGGTTGATGGCGGCGACGAAGTACTCGTTGGCGACGGCGGCGGCGGGCTGCTCCAGCTGCCAGAGGTAGGCGGAGAGGCCGCGGGAGGTGGCGGACGGGTTGTAGACGAGCTGCGCGCCGCCGAGGCCGAGCTGGCGCCAGCCCTCGGGGAAGTGGCGGTCGTAGCAGATGTAGACGCCGACCTTGCCGACGGCGGTGTCGAAGACCGGCCACCCGGCGTTGCCCGGCTTGAAGTAGTACTTCTCCCAGAACCCCTTGACCTGCGGGATGTGGTGCTTGCGGTAGATGCCGAGCACGGTGCCGTCGGCGTCGATGACGGCCGCGGTGTTGTAGTACACGCCGGGCTGCTCGACCTCGAAGACGGGGGCGACGACGACCATGCCGGTCTCCCGGGCGAGCGCCCGCATCCGGGTGATGGTCGGGCCGTCGGGGACCGGTTCGGCCCAGCGGTAGTGCTCGGGCTCCTGCACCTGGCAGAAGTACGGGGCGTTGAAGACCTCCTGGAAGCCGATGATCTTCGCGCCCTGCCCGGCCGCCTCGCGGGCGTGGGCCTCATGCTTCGCGATCATCGATTCGGTGTCGCCCGTCCAGGTCGCCTGGACCAGTGCGGCTCGCACAACATCGGCCATGAACAGCTCCTTTGTCGGCGCGTCAGGCTGCGGGCCACGCGGTCTCGGGCGGGCCCTGCGCGCGTGGAGGCGACCGTAGGCCCCGCCGCGCACCGGGGCAAGCCCCTCTCCGGTGCGTCGCCCGGAGCGCCCGCCACGGACGCGACCGCGCCGCACGGCCCAGCAGATCATCGACAGGGAAACTTGCAAGTTTGCCTGTCGAACTCCTACGTTGGCGGCATGGACGACGCGCAGAGCCCGGAGCCCGGACCGCTCGCCTCCGATCTCGCGGCGACGGTGGGTCTGCTCATGCGTCATCTGCGGGCCGCGGCGCCGCTCGACGGGGTGACCCCGACCCAGCGGGCGGTCCTCGCCCGCCTCCACCGGGACGGCCCGGCGACCACCGCGGCGCTGGCCCGCGCGGAGCTGGTCCGCCCGCAGTCGATGCGGCTGACGCTCGCGGCGCTGGAGGAGCAGGGCGTCGTGGCGCGCAGCCCGCACCCGACCGACGGGCGGCAGGTCGTCCTCTCCCTCACCGACGAGGGCCGACGCCTGATCGGCGAGGCGCGGCAGGCCAAGCGGGACTGGCTGACCGAGGCGCTCACCGAACGGCTGACCGCCGAGGAGCGCCGGACTCTCGCCGAGGCGACGGCGCTGCTGCGACGGCTGGCCGGGCCATGAGGCGGCGCCGGCCGACGGCCCCTTCCGGCGACATCGTCAACTCCCCGTGGCGTCCACCTGGTGACGTCACCACATCCCCCTCCCTTCCCTGGAGCCCCCCATGTCCGTGACCGCGCTCGACCCCACCTCCGCCCTCGTCGTGATCGACCTGCAGAAGGGCATCACCGGGCTGCCCTCCGTCCACCCGTCGGACGAGATCATCGCCCGCTCCGCGCGGCTGGCCGCGGCGTTCCGCGCGCGGGAGCTGCCCGTGGTGCTGGTGAACGTCACCGGCGGCGCGCCGGGCCGCACCTCGGCCTCCCGGCCGGGCGGCACGCCGCCCGCCGGCTGGACGGAGCTGATGCCCGAGCTGGACCGGCAGCCCGGCGACATCCTCGTCAGCAAGCAGCAGTGGGGCGCCTTCCACGGCACCAACCTCGATCTGGAGCTGCGCCGCCGGGGTGTGACGCAGGTGGTCCTCACCGGGATCGCCACCAGCATCGGTGTGGAGTCCACCGCCCGCGCCGCGCACGAGCACGGCTACCACGTCACCGTCGCCACCGACGCGGTGACCGACCTGGACGAGGCGGCGCACCGCAACAGCGTGGAGAAGATCTTCCCGCGGCTCGGGGAGACCGGCACCACGGACGAGATCATCGCCCTGCTGGGCTGACGCCTCCCGGCCGTCCTCCGGCGCCGCCCGCCGCGTCCGCGGCCGGGCGGCGCTCGTGCCAGCGCAGCGCGTCCTGGAGCTGCGCGGTCAGGGAGAGCAGCCGGGCGTCCCCGCGGGCGGGCCCGAGCAGTTGCGCGCCGAGCGGCAGCCCGGCGTCGGTGAACCCGGCGGGGACGTTGACCGCCGGCCAGCCCAGGACGTTCCACGGCCAGGCGTACGGGCAGGCCGCGATCATGGCCTGATCCGTACGGCGGCCGTCGAGCCCGGCGAGGGCGCCGATCCGCAGCGGCGGGGTGGCGGTGGTCGGCGTCAGCAGCACGTCGTAGCGGCCGAACAGC
The DNA here is from genome assembly GCF_042739975.1 of Streptomyces sp. NPDC059080. Taxonomy (NCBI): domain Bacteria; kingdom Bacillati; phylum Actinomycetota; class Actinomycetes; order Kitasatosporales; family Streptomycetaceae; genus Streptomyces; species Streptomyces sp. NPDC059080. The sequence goes on along the minus strand of NZ_JBHYGX010000001.1, from coordinate 181,803 downwards.
GCGCCGATGCGCCGCTGTTGGCGGGGTTCGACGGCGCGCGCCCGGCGCAGTACCGGGCCGCCCAGCAGCCGCCCCATGCGGGCCGCGCCGCGGGTGCGCCGGTCCAGCAACGCCGGGTCGGGCACCCGCGCCGCCCATTCCCGCACCCCGGCGGTGGCACGCGGCACGAACGCGAGGCCGATCAGCCCGTAGTCCGGGTCGGCCTCCTCCACGAAGTGGCCGAGCCCGGCGAGGGTGCGGGCCACCGCGGTCACCGCTCCCCGTACGTCCGGGTGGAGCGGGGTGGCGATGGCGGTGAACGGCGGCTTCCAGGACAGCGCGATGCGCAGGCGGCCGGGGTCGCGGCGGACGGCCTCGCGGGCGGCGAGCGGCGGCGGGCGGTGCAGGTCGCCGGGGTGACTGCCGCTCGCCGCGTCCAGCAGCAGCGCCGCGTCCTCGACGGTACGGGCCAGCGGGCCGATACCGGTGATGCCCTGGAACGATTCGGCGTCCGGCCAGGTGGAGAGGGTGCCGCGCTGCGGTTTGACGCCGACCAGATGCGTCCAGGCGGCGGGGATACGGACCGAGCCCGCGCCGTCGGTGCCGAGCGCGGCGGGGACCAGGCCCCCGGCGACGGCGGCGGCCGAACCGCCGGAGGAGCCGCCCGGGGTGTGGTCGAGATGCCAGGGGTTGCGGGTGTCCCCGAAGGCGGGGCCCTCGGTGAACGGCCACTGGCCCAACTCGCAGGCGTTCGTCTTGCCGACGACGATCGCACCGGCCGCCCGCAGCCGCCGCACCACCTCGGCGTCGTGCGCCTTGACGGGGAACTCCCCGGCGCAGCCGAACGCGGTGGGCTCGCCCGCGACATCCATGTCGTCCTTGACCGCCACCGGTACGCCGAGCAGCGGCAGCCGTTCCCCGGCCGCGAGCCTGCGGTCGGCGTCCGCGGCTTCCGCCTCGGCGGCCTCGGCGCGCAGGCGGCGGAAGGCGTTGACGGTGGGCGCGGAGGCGGTGATGCGGTCCAGGCAGCGGCGGACGAGAGCGGCGGAGGTGGTCTCACCGCGGGCCAGCGCGGCGGCCTGGCCGGCAAGCCCTTCCGGCGGTCCCCCGGCACCGGGCGGGGCGAGGCGCTCCTCGCGGGCCTCGCGCTCCTCGCGGCTCTCGCGGCTCTCGCGGCTCTCGCGGCTCTCGCGGCTCTCGCGGCTCTCGCGGCTCTCGTCGATGCTCACGGCGTGCGCCTCCCGGGGCTGCGGCGGACCGGCGGTCCCCGGGAGGCTATGTGGCGGGCGCCCGCCCGGCAACGACACCCCGTGGCGGGGCGCGTCGTCGCCGGAC
>NZ_JBHYGX010000001.1:174576-180479 GCF_042739975.1 Streptomyces sp. NPDC059080 | reverse complement strand
CGCCCCGCTTCTTTCAGGGTCGCCCCCCGACGCTTTGGGCCCCGCCCCCGCCCCCCCCCCCCCCCCCCGCGGCGGGGGGGGGGGGCGCGGGGCGGGGGGGGGGGGGCGCGGGCGGGCGGGCCGGGCGGAAGGGCCCGGCCCGGTTACGGGTGGCCCGGCCGTCTACTGCTGGCTGACGACCATTGCCGAGCCGCCGCCGCGCCGTACCTTCTCGGCCGCGGCCAGCCAGCGGCCGTCGGGCAGCGGCTCCACGCCGGTCGCCGCGCCGATCTCCTCGACCTGCGAGAACTGGTGGCCGATGCCTTCCAGTTGGCTGCGGAGCGGGCTGTTCCACAGCGCCGGTTCCAGCTCCGTTTTTGCCGCATTGCGCTGGCTGGCGCGCGGCGCGGCGATGGCGTCGACCAGCGGCATCCCGCGGTCGAGGTGGTTGACGAGGGACTGCAGCACGGTGGTGATGATGGTCGCGCCACCGGGCGAGCCGAGCGCCACGACGGGCTTGCCGTGCCGCAGCACGATCGTCGGCGAGATCGACGACCGCGGCCGCTTACCGGGACCGGGCAGGTTCGGGTCGTGCACGCCCGGGGTGATGGGCGTGAACGAGAAGTCGGTCAGCTCGTTGTTGAGCAGGAAGCCGCGCCCGGGGACGACGATGCCGCTGCCGCCGGTCTGCTCGATGGTGAGGGTGTAGGCGACGATGTTGCCCCACTTGTCGGCGACGGTGAGGTGGGTGGTGTTCTCCCCCTCATACGTCGTCGGGGACGCCTTGCCGTAGGTGCCGCAGGGCTTGGGGTGGCGCGGGTCACCGGGCGCGAGGGGGCTGGTGAGGACCGCGTCGTCCTTGATGAGGCAGCCGCGGGCGTCGGCGAAGCGCTGCGAGGTCAGGCCGCGGACCGGCACGTCCTCGAACTTCGGGTCGCCGACCCAGCGGCCCCGGTCGGCGAAGGCGACCCGGCTGGCCTCGATATAGCGGTGCAGGTACTGCGCCTCGCTCAGGTGCTTGACGTCGCTGCGCTCCAGGATGTTGAGCGCCTCGCCGACGGTGGTGCCGCCGGACGAGGAGGGGCCCATGCCGTACACGTCGAGCCCGCGGTAGCGGGTACGGGTCGGGGCCTCGCCGAGCGCCTTGTAGTCCCCCAGGTCGCCCATGGTGAGGTCACCGGCGCGGACCTTACGGTCGGATCCGGGGCGGACCGGGGGCTTGCGGACCGTGTTGACGACGTCCCGGCCCAGGTCACCACGGTAGAGCGCGTCGACGCCGCGGCGGCTCAACTCGTCGTAGGTGCGCGCGAGATCGGGGTTCTTCATGGTGGAGCCGACGACGGGCAGCTTGCCGCCGGGCAGGAAGAGGTCGGCGGTGGCGGGGAAGTCCCGGAACCGCGCCTCGTTCTGGGCGGTCTGCTTGCGGAACGTTTCATCAACGGTGAATCCGCGCGCCGCGAGGTCGCGGGCGGGCCGCAGGACCTGACCCAGCGACCGGCTGCCCCACTTGCGGAGGGCGGTGTCCCAGGTGGCGGGCGTGCCAGGGGTACCGATGCCCAGGCCGCTGGTGACGACATCGCCGAACGGCAGCGGTTTGCCGTTCTCCTGGAAGAGGTCGGGCCCGGCGGTGCGCGGGGCGGTCTCGCGGCCGTCCAGGGTGCGCACGGTGCGGGACTTGGCGTCGTAGTAGACGAAGTAGCCGCCACCGCCGACACCGGAGGAGTACGGCTCGGTGACGCCGAGGGCGGCGGCGGTGGCAACGGCGGCGTCGACCGCGTTGCCGCCCTTCTTCAGCACCTCGATACCGGCGGCCGAGGCATCCTGGTCGACGCTGGAGACGACGCCGCCGGAGCCGACGGCGACCGGCGTCTTGGCCGGGACGGGCGTGGGATGCGGGGCGTCGGGGCCCGCCGCGGCGGGCTGGGCGACGGCCGGAACCGCCACCAGTGAACCGGCCAGGGCGGCCACGGCCCCCAGGACGGTGAGACGTCGGGCACGGGACATAGGGGGGACTTCCTCCAAGCGCAGGGGAAACGCAGGTGGCGGGAGCCTACTCGTGGTGCTCATGCCATGACAGAGGGGTCCACCAGGCGATCTTTTCGGCCTCCTCACCGCCCCATTCGACCGGAATGACAGGAATGTTGACGCCGGGTCATGTCTCTCGCCGGGCTTCATTTCCGCTCGTTCGTGCCCGTTTCGAGCCACCGCCCCGCGCCGGGTGACGGCGCGTCGGAGCGCACCCCGAACCCTCCGCCGCGCGAGCCCTCGGCATCGGATAGCGGCTGACCGCGGCGCACGAACCGGGACGATCATCCACATCCCACCCGTCCCGCTCGAACACACACCCGGACAGGGGTTACGCTCCCCCGCCATGAACGATTCCCTGCTCCTCCTGATCGCCGCCGCCGGGGCGCTCGTCGTCGGGGCGGCGGCCGGCTGGGCCGCCTCCTCGGCGGCCGCCCGCCGGACGCTGAACCGCACCCAGCGCTTCTTCGGCCTCCCGGAGGGCTCGGAGTGCGTCCTGGTCACCCACCGGGACAGTGCCTCGGCCCACGGCAGCATCCCGCGCCACGACGCGCTGGCCCTGCTCGGCCTCGCCGCGGTGGTCGAGAACTGCCGCGCCCACCCGGAGGTCGCGCCGCACGACACCGGGCTCCAGGGTTTCGGCGCCCGTACGGAGTTCTGCGTCGGCGACCCGACGGCCCACCGCAGGCTCGCCGCCCACCTCGCGACGCTGCTGCCGGGCGTCGCCGTGCACCCGGGCGACGCGACCGGCGCCGACCGCGGGACCTTCACCATCGGCTCGACCGCGTACCGCATGGAGCCCGGTGCCGTCGAGTACGTCCTGCTGGCCCGGCTGGCGGCCGCGGGGGGCGGCCGCCCGGTGTTCCTGGCGGCCGGCCAGCGTCCGGTCACCCACCGGGCCGCGGTCCGCCATCTGGTCCGCAACCATCCGCAGCTGGCCCGCACGTACGGCGTCGACGGACAGTTCTGCGTCCTGCTGAAGGTGGTCAACTCGCAGGCGTACGGGCCGGACGTGGTGGAGGTCGTCGCCGACGTGACCCGGACCGCGACCGCCCCCGCCGAGCCCCGGGGACACCGCGCGACGACCTGAGCGGGGGCGCGGCGCGGCCGAAGGGGCCCGGGCCGGGGCGCATCTGAGGCGGCATGGGGCCGGGGCGCCCCCGGCACGGCGTGCGCCGGGGGCGCGCCCGAAAAGGCGGCGGTGTGCGGCCCCTTCGCGACGGTCTCTCAGGGCGTCGGCCCGGCACCCGGCGGGCGGTCGCCGGCGCGCGCCCCCGGGTGGGATCTGCCAAGCTCGTGAACATGATCGCCCGGATCCGTTCGACCGCCCAGCACTGGACCCGGGCGGTGCCCGTCCTCGCCGTCGTCCTGCTGATCCTGGTCTGGGGCCGGACCCTGTCGGGCGTGCTGGTCGGCCTGGTGACGGTCTTCCTGGCGGGGTCGGTGCTGGCCGCCGTGCACCATGCGGAGGTGATCGCCCACCGGGTCGGGGAGCCGTTCGGTTCGCTGGTGCTCGCGGTCGCGGTGACCATCATCGAGGTGGCGCTGATCGTCACCCTGATGGCCGACGGCGGCGCCAAGAGCGCCGCGCTGGCCCGGGACACGGTCTTCGCCGCCGTCATGATCACCTGTAACGGCATCGTCGGGTTGTGTCTGCTGGTCGGCGCGTTGCGGCGGCGGGTCGCGATCTTCAACCCGGAGGGCACCGGCGCGGCGCTGGCCACCGTCTCGACCCTGGCCGGGCTGAGCCTGGTACTGCCGAGCTTCACCACCAGCGGCACCGGCGCGCAGTTCTCCACCCCGCAGCTGATCTTCGCCGCGCTGGCCTCCCTGGCGCTGTACGGCCTGTTCGTGACGACGCAGACCGTGCGGCACCGCGACTATTTCCTCGCCCCGGTGACGCAGACGGGCGATGTGCTCGACTCCGACCACGCCGAACCGCCGTCGCGGCGGACGGCACTGATCAGCCTCGGGCATCTGGCGCTGGCCCTGGTCGCGGTGGTGGGGCTGGCGAAGGCGGTGTCGCCCGCGATCGAGGCGGGGGTGGCCGCGGCGGGGCTGCCGTCCTCCGTCGTCGGTGTGGTGATCGCGCTGCTGGTGCTGTTGCCGGAGACCATCGCAGCGGTCCGCGCAGCCCGCCGCGGCCGGATCCAGACGAGCCTCAACCTCGGCCTCGGCTCGGCCATGGCCAGTATCGGCCTGACCATCCCGGCCGTCGCCACCGCGTCCGTGTGGCTGCCGGGCCCGCTGGAGCTGGGGCTCGGCCCGACCCATATGGTGCTGCTCGCCCTGACGGTCGCCGCGGGCACCCTCACCGTCATCCCCGGCCGCGCCACCCCGCTCCAGGGCGGCGTCCACCTCACCCTCTTCGCCGGGTACATCGTCCTGGCGCTGAGTCCCTGACCGGGGGGCCGCCCGGCCCAGGGTCACCGCACCCGGCGCGGCCGCCCGGCTCGCCGCTGCCGCCGCGCGCCACGACCGGCTCCTTATCGATGCGGGCCGTGAGACGCGCCACGCTGCGGCCCCCTGAGCCCCCTTTTGGGCGGATACACCCACTCGGTGGCTTATCGTTCAATCGGAAGCGGGTGTCACCGTGCCGCCCGGGCCGCCGTCCCCCCGGCCGCCCGAAGGCGCTGGCCGATGACCCCGCTGGCCGGACGCCACGCGTTCCTGGCCGCCCCGGCCGGATTCCCCCATCCGGCCGGGGCTTCCCCTCTGCCACGGAAACCGGCGCCCGTCCCGAGGCGCGGAGGCGCCCCCAAGGCCGTCGCCACGCCTCACCCCTGACGCAGGCCCTCACCGCAGATACGACGCCCCGTTCACGTCCAGCACCGTGCCCGAGCTCCACGCGGCCTCCGGTGACGCGAGGTGGAGGACGGCCGCGGCGATCTCCGCGGGCTCGGCGACCCGCCCGAAGGGGCTCTGCCCCCGTACGTCCTCGGTGAGCCGGTCGGCGACCCGTTCGGTGGCGACGAAGCCCGGCGCGACCGAGGCGACCGCGATGCCGTAGGGCGCCAGATGGACGGCGAGCGACTGCCCGAGCGCGTGCAGCGCGGCCTTGGACGCGCCGTACGCCGGGTGGTCCGGCTCACCCCGGTAGGCGCCACGGGAGCCGATGTTGACGATGCGGCCGGAAACCGCCCGGTCGATCATGTTCCGCGCGGCGCGGTGGCTGACGTGCGCGGCGCCGAGCAGGTTCACGTCCACGATCTCCCGCCAGGCGTCCCGCCACTCGTCGAACGAGGTGGTGGCCGCCGGGTGCGGGCGGTTCACCGCCGCGTTGTTGACCAGGACATCGACGCCGCCGAGCCCGTCGAGGGCGGCGTCGACCACCGCCGCGGCGCCCTCCGGGGTGGCGAGGTCGCCCCGGACCAGGACATGGCCGCTGCCGTGCAGCCCGGCCAAGGTCTTGCGGGCCGCCTCCTCCCGCGTGCCGTAGTGCAGCGCGATCCGGTCGCCGTGCGCGGCGAACCGTTCGGCGACCGCCCGCCCGATCCCGCGCGAGGCGCCGGTCACCAGCACCGCGCGGCTCACCGGGCGCCTCCCGCGACCGCGCCACGACGGAACGACCCGGCAAGGGCCTCGAACCGCCGTCGGGAAGGCTGACCGGACAGCTGCATGGACACACTCCACCTCGTCGTTCTCCCCGCTGGGAGCGCGGGGCTGACCGTCAGCGATCGTAAAGGATCACCATCGGCCAAAGGTGAACGCGCGGCGGCGGTGACGAGGGAGAACGGGGAGGACGAGGCCGCGATCGGCATGCCGGGGAGGTGCCGTTGCGGCGCCCGGCGAACGACGGCGCCGCCGGCCCCGGGTTCGGGCAAGGGTCCGGCGGGGCGGGCGGGTGAGCGGGCCTGCCGCACCAGCCTATCCAGGTACGCCGCGACCCGACACACCAC
>NZ_JBHYGX010000001.1:36066-174566 GCF_042739975.1 Streptomyces sp. NPDC059080 | reverse complement strand
GGGGCGTGTCGGGGCGCGCCGGGGCGGCCGGCGCCCGCGAGCGCCAGCCGGGGCGGGGGCCGTGGGGCCCCCGGCCCCCCGCGGGCCCCCCCGGACCCGTGTACGTCAACGGGTCCGGCGGCGCGGCCGGTTCAGCGTGCCTGCCGCACCAGCTTCTCCAGGTCCGCCGCGACCTGACCGACCTCCGGCAGGGCAAGCGCCGCGCGGTGCGCACGGCGGACGCGGGTGGCGACGTCCCGGTCCTCCAGCAGGTCCTGGCAGGCTGCGGCAACGGCGTCCGGGGTGGTCTCGGTGACGTGCCGCCCCAGGCCCAGTTCGGCCACGCGCGCGGCGTTGTGGGGCTGGTCGCCGAAGTTCGGCAGCACCGCCATCGGCGTCCCCGTACGCACCGCTTCGCGGACGCTGTTGTAGCCGCCGTGGGTCACGAACAGGTCGGCGCACTCCAGCAGCAGCGGCTGGGCGAGGCGGTCGACGAGCCGGACGTGCGGGGCGGGCTCGACACCGTCGAGCGGGACGCCGCCGGTCGCCACGATCGCCGAACAGTGCAGCCGGGACAGCGCCTCGACGGTCGCCCGCAGCATCTCCTCCGGGTGCGTCATCCCGGGCAGCAGCTCGACGCCGCGCTCCCTCATCGCGAGGATCATGGGCAGCGCGGTGCCGATGGCCGCGAACACCAGCGGCCGGTCCGCGGGGAGGTCGGTCACCCAGCCCGGCAGCCCGTCCGTGCGGTCCACCAGCGTGGTCTGCCGGTAGGCCCGTACGGGCGCGGGGAACCGGGCGAACGCGTACTCCTCGGGCAGATAGTCGAACCTGCCGTACGGATGGAACGACGCGGCGTCCTCCTGCTCGGGCAGGCCCAGATCCCGGCGCAGCCGGTTGAGGTCCGGCAGCAGCTGCGCCGGATCGACCATGTTGACCAGCCCGGACGGGATCGGCAGATGCGGGATGCCGAGCCGCTCGGCGAGCACGATCCCGGCCATGTCCATCCCGTCCCGGATGATCACATCGGGACGGACCCCGGCGGCGAGCTCCGCCAGCACGCCGTACATCGCGTGGGCATGATCGCCGGTGAGCCGGGCCAGCATCATCTGGATGTGGCCGTCCCCGGGGGTCACGTTCCCCGGCTCCGCGTCGGGTCCGGCGTCCGCGTCGAGCGGGCCGGGGATCGGCGGCGACGCCAGGCGGGGTTCGAGGGTGACGGCGTCGTCGCGGAAGACGGGCGCCATCTCGGGGGTCGAGGCGACGGTGACCGCGTGTCCGGCCCCGGCCAGCGCGCGGGCCAGCGGGAGCATGGCCCGGCCGTGGGACGGCGAACCGGTCGAGGTACACAGAACGCGCATGCGGAAATCCTCATTCTCTTGACGGTGGCCCTCTTGACGGTGGCCACGAAATCCGTCGGCCGCCGTGGCCTCGCCGTCACGCCGGGCGCCGCCGTGAACCACCTCACGCGCACTCCCCCGCCGCGGTCCGCACCCCCACCGACCGACGCGTGATCGACGGTATGGAGGCCCTGCTCCACGCGTCAAAGAAGATCCGCACGGGCCCGCCGGGATTGAGCCACACGCCCCGCACCGCCGCTCCGGCCACGGCTTTTGAAATTGGTATGGGAGATGCAACTTCTGTACGGTGGGGACCGTGCGACTCACCAAGAGCACCGACATCGCCCTGCGTATCGCCATGCGCCTGGCAGTCATCGGCGACAGCAGCGACGCGCCGACCACCCGCGAGGTGGCCGCCGCGGTCGACGTCCCCTACACCCACGCGGCCAAGGTCGTCAGCAAGCTCCAGCACCTCGGCGCGGTCGAGGCGCGACGCGGGCGGGGCGGCGGCCTGACCTTGACCGACACGGGACGCACCGCCTCGCTCGGGCGTCTCGTCCGGGAGCTGGAGGGCGTCCATGACGTCGTCGGCTGCGAGGACGGCCCGGGCTGCCCGCTACGCGGCGGTTGCCGTCTGCGCGGCGCCCTGCACACGGCCCAGGAGGCGTTCTACACCTCCCTCGACCCGCTGTCGATCAACGACCTGGTGGAGTCGCCGACCGGGCCACTGCTGATCAGCCTCTCCCCCCGGCCGCCTGACTGAGGGCGGCCGTGCGGGCCCGAGGCAGTTCGCCACTTCACCCCGCCGGGCCGGATGCGGGACCCGCTCCGCCCCGGAGCCGACCAGCCTGACCCACCCACCCCACCACCCTCCACCACCCCTACCGGCATCCCCTCTTGGCCAAAAATACGCATCTCACATGCATATTTAAGCCCCGGGCGCCCACCAACTCCCCCTCGCCCGCCCCCTTTCTCCCCACCTCCCCCCTCTTCCCCGTCCTCCCGAAAGGCAGGAGTCCTCCATGTTGTCGCCGAAATCGGCTGAGACCGTCCGCGCCACCCTGCCCGCCGTGGCCGCCGCCATCGGCGAGGTCGCCCCGCTCTTCTACGAGAAGCTGTTCGCCGCCCACCCGGAGCTGCTGCGCGATCTGTTCAACCGCGCCCACCAGGCCGACGGCAGCCAGCGCGAGGCGCTCGCCGGGTCCATCGCGGCGTTCGCCGGGCACCTCCTGGACCACCCCGACGAACGACCGGACGCCCTCCTCGACCGCATCGCGCACAAGCACGCCTCCCTCGGCGTCCGCGAGGACCAGTACCCGATCGTCCGCACCCACCTCTTCGCCGCCCTGGCCGAGGTGCTGGGCGACGCGGTGACCGACGAGGTCGCCGCCGCCTGGGACGAGGTGTACTGGCTGATGGCGAACGGTCTGATCGCGGCCGAACGACGGCTGTACGCGGCGGCCGGCACACCGGACGGCGACACCTGGCGCACCTACCGGGTCGCCGGACGGGTGGCGGAGACCGACGAGGTCGCGACCTTCTTCGTCCGGCCCGCCGACGGGAAGCCCGTACCGCCCTCCCGCCCCGGTCAGTACGTCTCCGTACAGGTCGAACTCGCCGACGGGGCACACCAGATACGGCAGTACAGCCTCTCGGGGCAGCCGGACGGCGGGCTCCAGTTCTCGGTGAAGCGGGTGCCCGGAGGCGAGCCCGCGCCGGGCGTCGCGACTCCGGCGGGCGAGGTCTCCGGCCATCTGCACGACCACGTCCACGAGGGCGACACCCTGCGGGTGAGCGCACCCTTCGGCGAGGTGGTCCTGGACGAGGGTGACGGGCCGCTGCTCTTCGCGACCGCCGGCATCGGCTGCACCCCGGCCATCGGCATGCTGGCCCATCTCGCCGCCGCCGGTTCCCCGCGCCGCATCATCGCCGCCCACGCCGACCGCACCCCCACCACCCACGCCTTCCGCGACGATCTCCACCACCTCGTCGACAAGCTGCCGAACGCGACGGCGGAGGTCTGGTACGAGCGGCCGGAGCCCGATGCCGCGGCAACCGGCGGCCTGGCGACCGGCGGCCTGGCGATCGACGACCGGGCGACCGGCGACCAGGCGACCGGCGACCAGGCAGACACCGCCGGTCCGGGCGCGGCGGACGCCGCAGGCCCCGACCGGACGCCGACCGTCCGGCAGGGGCTGATCGATCTCGGCGCGCTGGAAATCCCGCCCGGCACGATCGCGTATCTGTGCGGGCCGGTGCCGTTCATGAAGGCGGCCCGCGCACAGTTGCTGGCCTCGGGCGTGCGCCCGGCCGACCTGCACTACGAGGTCTTCGGCCCCGATCTGGGACTTTGAACGACAGCCCGGCCGCTCCCGCTCACCCCGGCACCCCCAACACGCCCGGCATGGCCGGAAGTTGACTGTCCAGGGACGGGGCGCCGCCGTACCTTTGACGCCATGACCGGAAGAGAAATCTGGTCACGACGCGGTGCGGGGGTGCGGCGATGGAGCGGCCGGGGCGCGGGGAGCGGATTCTTCGCGTGGCGGGGGAACTCCTGGTGGCCTGGGGCTACCGGCGGGTGACGATCGACGAGATCGCCCGCTGCGCCGGGGTCGGCAAAGGCACCGTCTACCTGCACTGGAAGACCAAGGACGCACTGCTGCTCGCGGTCCTCCTGGACAGCAAGAACGCCGCGCTCCAGCGGCAGTTGGCGCGGCAGCGGGAGTGTCCGCTGGAGGTGCTGCCCAGCCGGATGGCGCGCGGCTACTTCCACGATTTCCTGACGAGTCCGGTGCTGCGCGCCCTGCACACCGACGACACCAACGTCCTGGGCCGCCTCAACGACATCGCCGCCGCGGAACTCGCCGACCTGATGGACCACACCAACGGGGCCGTCCTGAGCCATCTGGAGATCCTGCGTACCCACGGTCTGGTCCGCGACGATCTGGCCACCACCGACCAGCTGTACACGTTCACGGCAATCATCAGCGGTTTCTTCACCAGCGAGGTGCTGCTCGACGGGCGCGCCCCGGAGACCGCCGAGAGCCACGCCGCCCTTCTCGCCCGCACGCTGCGAGCCGCGCTGGAGACCCCCGCCGGCTCCGTCACCGACCCGGGCGACCTGCCCGGCGTCCGGGCAGCCGCGGCCCTGGCCGCGCCCGCGGTCACCGCGCTGTACGAACACATCGCCCAGCTCAGCGCCGAGGAAATGCGCCGCCAGCTACGCGATTGACTCCCGACCGGAGGAGAACACGATGTCAGCGAAGACGTCCACCGACCGGACCACGGCGCCCGCCGCGCTCACCGCGCACGTCGGGAAGCACCCGGGCGAGCCCAATGTCATGGAACCGGCGCTGCTGCACGACCCGTTCGGCGGCTTCGGCGCACTGCGCGAGAAGGGGCCGGTCGTCCGCGGCCGCTTCATAGACGACTCGCCGATCTGGTTCGTCACCCGCTTCGACGAGGTCCGCGAGGTGCTGCGGGACCCGCGGTTCGCCAACGACCGTGCGCACGCCCGCGGCAGCGACGAGGGCGAGGACCCGCTGTCGCGGACGTTGGAGACGTTCGGCCTCCCCGAGGAGATGAACGAGTACTTCGCGGACTCCATCCTCAACAAGGACGCGCCGGACCACTCCCGGCTGCGCCGTCTGGTCTCGCGCGCCTTCACCGCGCGCCGGATCAGCGCGCTGCGGCCGCGGGTGGAGGCGATCGCGGACGATCTGCTGCGCCGCCTGCCCGAGCACGCCGAGGACGGTGTCGTCGACCTCGTCGAGCACTTCGCCTACCCGCTGCCGATCACCGTGATCTGCGAACTCGTCGGCATCCCGGAGGAGGACCGGGCACAGTGGCGCACCTGGGGCGCCGATCTGGTCTCGCTGGAGCCGGGGCGGCTGGGGCGCTCGATGCCGTCGATGATCGAGCACATCCACGATCTGATCCGGCACCGCCGCGACGCGCTCACCGACGATCTGCTCAGCGATCTGATCCGGGCGCACGACGAGGACGGCGACCGGCTCAGCGACGTCGAGATGGTCACCATGGTGCTCACGCTGGTCCTGGCCGGTCACGAAACCACCGCCCATCTGATCAGCAACGGCACCGCCGCCCTGCTCACCCACCCCGGCCAGCTGCGGCTGCTGCGCGAGGACCCGGAGCTCGCGCCCCGCGCGGTGCATGAGCTGATGCGCTGGTGCGGCCCCATCCAGGGCACCCAGCTGCGGTACGCCACCGAGGACGTCGAGCTGGCCGGGGTGCGGATCGCCAAGGGGGACGCGCTCCAGCTGATGCTGGTCGCCGCCAACTTCGACCCGCGCCACTACGACGACCCCGACCGGCTGGACCTCACCCGTCACCCGGCGGGCCAGGCCGAGAACCACGTCGGTTTCGGCCACGGGATGCACTACTGCCTCGGCGCCACGCTGGCCCGCCAGGAGGGCGAGGTGGCGTTCACCGGGCTGCTGGCGCACTACCCGGACCTGGCGCTGGCCGTCGCGCCCGAGGAGTTGGAGCGCGTCCCGCTGCCGTCCAGCTGGCGGCTGACGGCGCTCCCGCTCCGCCTGCGCTGACCCGGGAGGGCCGGTGCCGCGGCCGGGCCCCCCGCCGCCCCCCCCCCCCCGCCCGGGGGCGGGGGCGCGCGCGCCCCCCCCCCGCCGGCGCCCCCCCCCCGGGCGCGCCCCCGGGTGCTGTCCGGCGCCGGGCAGCAGCGTGCCCGGCTCCGGCGGCCCGACCTCGGCGGCCTCCACCTTGGGGTTGCGCCGCTGTCGCCGGGAGACCCAGGTGGCGAGCGCGGACAGCAGCATGCACAGGCCGATGTAGATCGGCGAGATGATCATGACGACGGGGATGAACGGCAGGTCGTAGTCGAGGTTGGACGCGATCAGCTTGCCCGCGTGCAGGAACTCCTCGTACGTGATGAGGAAGCCCAGCGAGGTGTCCTTCAGCGCGACCACCAGCTGGCTGATGATCGTCGGCAGCATCGCCCGGACCGCCTGGGGGACGAGCACATACGTCATGGCCTGCGTCTTGCGCATCCCGAGCGCGCGCGCCGCCTCGCCCTGGCCGCGTTCGACGGTGTTCACGCCCGTACGGAAGACCTCGGCGAGCACCGAGCCGTTGTAGAGGGTGAGCCCGCTGACCAGCGCGATCAGCGGCTCCGCCTGGAGCGCCACATAGACGAAGAAGATCATCACGAGGACCGGCATGGCGCGGAAGAACTCCACCAGCAGCGTGCACACCCAGCGCACCGCACGGTGGTCGGAGAGCCGCCCGGCCGCCAGCACCCCGCCGAGCACCAGCGACAGCACCGCCGCGTAGGCGAACGCCTTGAGGGTGTTGCCGAGGCCCTTCAGCAGCAGTTCCTGAATTCCCTTGTAGAGGAAGGGCGTCCACTTCGCGGCGGTGAACTGGCCGGTGTCGAAGAGGAGATACAGCACCCAGCCGACCAGCGCCAGCAGCGCGGCGGTGGCGGCGATGCCGTAGACGCGGTGACGGCTTCGGGTGTGCGGGCCGGGGGCGTCGTAGAGGACGGTGGTCATCGGGCGACTCCCCAGCGCTTCTCCAGCACGTTGAAGACCGCGCTGATGGTCAGGGTCACCAGCAGATAGCCGACGGCGATCCAGATGAACGACCAGACGATGCTGTAGCCCAGCTCGTTGAGGGTCTTGTAGGTGCCGAGCAGTTCGACGACGCTGAACGAGCCGGCGATGGCGGAGTTCTTTGCCAGCGCGATCAGCGTCGAGCCGATCGGCGGGATCACCGAGCGGAACGCCTGCGGCAGCACCACGTCCCCGAGGGTCTGCGGAAAGGTCATGCCCAGGCTGCGGGCCGCCTCGCCCTGGCCTTTCGGCACGGTGTTGATGCCCGAGCGGACCGCCTCGCAGATGAACGCCGAGGTGTAGCAGCCCAGCGCGAGGATGGCGAACAGCGTGAACGGCAGCACCAGACCGAACCGCGGCAGCCCCAGCACCACCGCGAAGAACAGCAGGGTCAGCGGGGTGTTGCGCAGCACCGTCACCCAGGCCGTGCCGAAGACGCGGAGCGAGGCGACGGGCGCGACCCGGAATCCGGCCATCAGCAGGCCGAGGGCGAGCGCGAGCAGCGAGGCGTAGACGGTGAGTTCGACGGTGCCGAGCAGGCCCTTGCCGTAGAGCGAGAGGTTGTCGAGGAGAACGTTCATCGGTCGGTTCCTTCTCAGCCCGGGTAGCGGTCGATCGGCGGCGGCTTCGGCGCCGGTGCCCCGGACAGGCCGAGGGTCGCCTCGAACGCCTTCTTCCAGTCACCGTTCCGCTGCCGGGCGGCGAGCGCGTCGTTGAGCGCCATCCGCAGCGCGGTGTCTGCGCGGGGGACGCCGATCCCGTAGGGCTCCTTCGAGAAGGGCCTGCCGACGACTTTCAGCTCGTCGGGCGCCTTCGCCGCGTAGCCCAGCAGGATCGCGTCGTCCGTGGTCACCGCGTCGACCTGGTAGGTGAGGAGGTTGTCGACGCAGATGGAGTAGGTGTCGTACGCGACGAGGACCGCCTTGGGGTAGTCGGCCTTGATGCGCTGGTAGGGCGTCGATCCGGCGGCCGAGCAGACGCGCCGTCCGGCCAGGTCCTCCGGGCCGTTGATGTCGTCCTCACCGGCCCGCACCAGCAGCCCCTGCCCGGCCATGTAGTACGGCCCGGCGAAGCCGACCTGCTTCTTCCGCATCGCGTTGATGGTGTACGTGCCGACGTAGAGGTCGATCTGGCCGTTCTGCAGGGCGGTCTCGCGGTTGGCGGAGGAGATGGTCTTGAAGTCGATGGTGGCCGGGTCGAAGCCCAGGGAGGCGGACATCATCCTGGCGATCTCGATGTCGAAGCCGGAGTAGCGGCCGGTGGAGGGGTCGCGCTCGCCCAGGTAGGGCTGGTCCTCCTTGACGCCGATGACGAGGTGGCCGCGGCGCTCGGCCCGACGCCAGGTGGGCGAGTCGGGCAGCCGGAAGCCGGTGTCCACGGCGTAGTGCGGCAGTTGTTCGGCACTCGGGCCCTTGGCGGGCGGGCTGCCCTCCCGGCCGCAGGCGGCGACGGCCAGGGCGAGCACGGCGAGCAGCAGGACGACGGCGGTGCGGCGTGGGCGCCGCCGGTGGGAGTTCGGCATCTTCGCGCCCCCGTTCAGTGCTTGAGGATCTTGGAGAGGAAGTCGCGGGCCCGTTCGCTGCGCGGCGCGGTGAAGAAGTCCTCGGGCGTGCGGTCCTCGACGATGCGGCCGTCGGCCATGAACACCACGCGGTTGGCGGCGGAGCGGGCGAACCCCATCTCGTGCGTGACGACGACCATCGTCATCCCGTCCCGGGCGAGTTGCTGCATGACCTCCAGCACCTCGTTGATCATCTCCGGGTCCAGCGCCGACGTCGGCTCGTCGAAGAGGAGCGCCTTGGGGTCCATGGCCAGGGCTCGGGCGATGGCGACGCGCTGTTGCTGGCCGCCGGAGAGCTGGGCGGGGTACTTGGCGGCGTGCGCGGCGAGGCCGACGCGGTCCAGCAGTTCGCGGGCGCGCCGGGCGGCCACGTCCCTCTTCTGCTTGCGGACCTTGACCGGGGCCAGCGTGATGTTGTCGAGGACGGTCTTGTGCGCGAAGAGGTTGAAGGACTGGAAGACCATGCCGACTTCGGCGCGGAGCCCGGCGAGCGCCCGGCCCTCCTCGGGCAGCGGGGTGCCGTCCAGGGTGATGGTGCCCGACTCGATGGTCTCCAGGCGGTTGATGGTCCGGCAGAGCGTGGACTTCCCGGATCCGGAGGGGCCGATGACGACCACCACCTCGCCGCGGCCGACGGTGAGGTCGATGTCCTGGAGGACATGGAGTTTCCCGTAGTGCTTGTTGACCCCGCGCAGTTCGATCAGCACCTCACCGGCCATGCAGTCTGCTCACTCTCATCCGTACAGCGGAGAGTGAGCAACTTACCGGGACATTTCCGACAGTTCTCCGCTGACACGCACGGGGGTGGGGGGAGAGTGGAATCGACGGAGCGGGGGCTGGGGGGTACGGGAGCGGGGCGGGGCCGGGGTCCGGCTATCCGCCGGTCTGGGCCCGCCTGTCCGTCGCCGGGGCCCGCTCGCGCAGGGCCCTCTCGTCACCGGACCCGCTCGCCGTTGGCGCGTGACCGCGGCGCCGGGCCGAAGCGCCACGAGGCCGGGCCCGCCCCTCAGTTCTCCGCGACCTCCGCATAGATCTGCGAGAGTTCCGGCGCCCCGTCGTCGGCCCATTCGTGCCCGGCGGCCACCACATCGATCTCCCGGCCGGACGCCAGGCACACCACCGGCTGCCCGTCCGGCCACACCCGCCACCGCGCGCCGGGCACCGTCCGTACGAGGACCGTGCCGAGGTAGAGCCCCGCGTCGTTGCCGAGCCAGGGCAGCGCCTCCGGGTCATCCCGCCACACCGGTTGCAGCTGGTCGAGCGCCTCCAACGAGGCGGCGGAATCATCCAGTTCGACCCCGGCGTGCCCGGCCTCGGCGCGGAGCAGCTCGCATTCGGACAGCAGCTCGGCGATGGCGCCGGAGTCCTCGCGCACCGCGTCCGCGAGCGGAACCGCCGTACGGCGCGCACCCGAACCCTTGCGCCACTTGTCCAGGAAAGACATGTTCATGGGGTGCAGGGTCCCACCCGCCCACCGGGCCCCGCCACAGGCGCGCGGCAACCGCCGACCGCCGTTCGTCATCCCGACGCCCCCTTCCCTTCTCCTCCCTTTCACGGCGCTCCGGTCTGATCTGCCGGATCGACAGCCGTCACCTCTCACCGGAACGCCCGTTGCATCAGGGGAAGTCCGCACCGTCCCGCCGCCCGCCGCCGTACCGGACAGGCGCCGCGGGCGTCTCCCGCACCTCATGCCTCCCGCACCTCATGTCTCACGGAGGGAACGACCGATGCGCATACGACATCTGTGCACCGCCCTGGCACTGCTCACCACCGCGGCGACGCTGCCCGCGGCCACGGCGAGCGCGGCCACGACGCGCACCACCTCCGCCCAACAGGCCGCGCATGCCCTGCCGTTGGCGCACCTCTACGACAACACCGCGGTCGGCGGCGGCTCCGGACCCGGCGCCGCCAACTTCGACGGTGCGGGCAACGCCCTCTCCGCGCCCGACCTGTCGGCGGCCGGCTGGACGCCGGGCCGCGCCCTGGACCTCGACGCCGCCCCGCTGACCTGGCCACACGCCACCGCGGGGCGGCCCGACAATGTGGTGGCGAACGGCCAGACCGTCGCGGCCGACGGCACGGGCTCCGCGCTGACCTTCCTGACCGCCGCGACCGGCACCGGCGCCCCCGCCACCGGGAACGGCACGGTCCGCTACCGCGACGGCTCGATGAGCGGCTACCGGCTGACCGCCCCCGACTGGCGCTCCGGCCCGCCCGCCACCAAGGCGGTGGCGCTGCCGCATCTGGTCACCCCGCACGGCACCGTCGACGGACCGGCCCGGCTGTACGCGGTGACCGTACCGCTGCGGCCGGGCCGCGCCGTCGCCTCCGTACGGCTGCCGCGGGCCACCGCCTCCGGCGCGGCGCTGCACGTCTTCGCGCTGGCGGTGCGCCGCGACGACCGTGACTGGACGGGGAGTTGGGCCACCAGCACCTCCGGCTACACGGCGGTCGGGCCGTGGCGGGACCGGACGCTGCGGCTGGTGGTCCACACCGGCGCGGGCGGGCAGCGGGTCCGCGTACGGTTCACCAACACCTTCGCGGCCGCGCCCGTCACCCTCGGCGCCGCGAGCGTCGCCGTCCGCCGGGACGGCGCCACGGCCGACGGCACACCACGGCGGCTGACCTTCCGTCACGGGCAGCGCGGCGTCCGCGTTCCGGCCGGGGCCGAGGCGGTCAGCGATCCGCTGGGCTTCCCCGTGCCCGCCGGACGGGATCTGCTGGTCAGCGTCCATCTGCCGGGGACGGTCACGGCGGCGCCGGTGCACCAGGAAGCGGCCCAGACCTCGTACCTCAGCGCGTCCGGTGCCGGTGACCGCACCGCCGACGCGGGCGGCGGCGCCTACCCCGGAACCCTCACCACCTGGCCGTTCCTGACCGGTGTGGACGTCGCGGGCGGGCCCGGGGCGATCGTGACGCTGGGCGATTCGATCACCGACGGGGTCCGCTCGACCAGCGGCGCCAACCACCGCTGGCCCGACGCCCTCGCCCGCCGCTTCCGGCAGCAGCACGCCCTCCCCCGCTACGGCGTCCTCAACCAGGGCATCTCCGCCAACCGCGTGGTCACCGACCGCTACCCGGGCGACGGCATCAGCAACGACCTGGGCGGGGTGAGCGCCGGGCACCGGCTGCAGCGCGATGTCCTGGCGCAGACCTCGGCCCGTACCGTCGTGCTCTTCGAGGGCATCAACGATGTGCGGTGGGGCACCCCGGCACCGGAGGTGGTGGACGGGCTGCGGGCGCTCGCCCGGCGCGCCCACGCCCACGGGCTGCGGGTCGTCGCGGCGACGCTCACGCCCTGCGGCGGCTACCAGGACTGCAGCGCGGAGGTCGAGGCGCGGCGGCAGGCGGTCAACGCGGCGCTGCGCGACCACGGCGGGGCGTTCGACGCGGTGCTGGACTTCGACGCCGTGGTCCGCGACCCGGCCCACCCGCAGCGGATGCTCCCCGCCTACGACAGCGGCGACCATCTCCACCCGGGCGACGCGGGCCTCGCGGCGCTCGCCGACTCGGTGGATCTGCGGAAGCTGGTGCCGGGCCGGGGGTGAGGCATACGGGGCAGGGGCGCGGGCCGGCGGGCCGGCGCCCCTGCCCCGGGCTTCCTCAGAGATCCAGATCGACCACGACCGGCGCATGGTCGGATGCGCCCTTCCCCTTGCGCTCCTCCCGGTCCACATAGGCGTCCGACACCGCACCGGCGAACGGAGCGTTGCCGTAGACGAGATCGATGCGCATTCCGCGGTTCTTCGGGAAGCCGAGGGCGCGGTAGTCCCAGAAGGTGAAGGGGCGGTCGTACTTGAGGGCGCGGGGCAGCACATCGCTCAGGCCGGTGCCCCGCAGGGTGGCCAGGGCCTCCCGCTCGGCGGGCGTGATGTGCGTCTGGCCGACGAACGCGGCCGGGTCCCACAGGTCGTCGTCGGTCGGCGCGACATTGAAGTCGCCGAGGACGGCGAACGGGCTGCCGCCCGCCGCGTCCCCGGCGACCGCCGTCCGCAGCGCCGCCAGCCACTCCAGCTTGTACGCGTAGTGCGCGTGGTCGACCTCGCGGCCGTTGGGGACGTAGACCGACCAGGCGCGGACCGGGCCGCAGGTGGCGGAGACGGCGCGGGGCTCCTGGGCGCCGTCGTACGCCGGTCCGCCGGGCAGACCGGAGACGACGTCCGTCAGGCCGACCCGGGAGACCAGCGCCACGCCGTTCCACCGGCCGGTGGCGGTGACCGCGGACTCGTACCCCAGCTCCCGCAGCTGGTCGGCGGGGAACTGCTCCGGGGAGCACTTGGTCTCCTGAATGCACAGCACGTCCGTGCCGGTGTTCTCCAGCCAGGCCAGCAGCCTCGGAAGGCGGGCGGTGATCGAGTTGACGTTCCAGGTCGCGATGCGCATGCCGGTAAACCTACAGCGCACCACTGACAACGGCCGCGGAGCGTCAGAGCGGCCCGGTGGCGGTGCCGGGCGCCAGGCGGCCGTGGTCGGTGGCGGTGAGATTGCCGATCAGGCCGTCGTAGATCGGCCGGGCGTGGTCGCGCAGCAGGCTGTCGTGGATGTCGACGGCCCGGCGGGGCGCGACCGCGCGGACGTAGTCGATGACCTCGGACACCTTGTTCCAGGGCGCGTGCACCGGCAGCAGCAGCGTGTCGACCTGCCGCCCCTCGGGCACGGTGAGCGCGTCACCGGGGTGGAAGACCGTGCCGTCGATCAGATAGCCGACGTTGGTGATGCGCGGGAGGTCGGGGTGGATGACGGCGTGCAGCTGGCCGTGGACCTCGATGTCGAAACCGGCGGCGGTGAAGGTGTCGCCCTCGCCGACGGTGTGCACCCGGCCCGGGAACGCCGCCGACAGCTGCTCGGCGACGGCGGCCAGCGTCCAGATCTCGGCGGCCGGATTGGCCTCCAGGCCCGCGCGCAGCCGCCCCTCGTCGAAGTGGTCGGCGTGCTCGTGCGTCACCAGCAGGGCGTCGGCCCCTACGGCCGCGTCCTCCTCGCTGAACACCCCGGGATCGATGACGAGCGCCCGCCCGTCCTTCTCCAGCCGGACACAGGAATGGGTCTTCTTCGTCAGTTCCATGACGCCATCCTGCCGCCCCGGCCCGGCCGCGCCCGGCTCAGCCCTCCGGCGTGGTCTCCTCGCGGATCACCCGCTGCGCGACGGTGAAGGCGGCGTGCGCCGCGGGGATACCGCAGTAGACGGCGGTGTGCAGCAGGATGTCCTTGATCTCGGTGGGCGTCAGGCCGTTGCGGAGCGCGGCGCGGGTGTGCGCGGCGATGTCGCCGTGGTGGCCCCCCGCGACCAGCGCGGTGAGCGTGATGATGCTGCGGGTGCGCCGGTCCAGGCCCGGCCGCGTCCAGGTCTCACCCCACTCGTAGCGGGTCACCAGGTCCTGGAACTCCCCGGAGAACGCGTCGGTGGCCTCCTCGACCGCGTCGACATGGGCGTCGCCCAGCACCTCGCGGCGGACCTTCGCGCCGCGCTCGTACGCGCTGCCGCGGACCGCCTCCGGCTGGGCCAGCCCCGCCTCGATGGCGGCGGGCGCGGCCTGCGCGGCCGCCGCCAGCTGCGGTTTGGGCGCCGCCGTGCCGATCGCCGGCTGCCCGCCCGCGGACGGCTTGTCGTGCCAGGCGGTGCTGAAGTGCCGGATGAGGAGTTCGGTGATGGCCGCGGGCTGTTCGACCGGGGCGAGGTGGGAGGTGCCGGGCACCAGCGCCAGGCTCGCGTCCGGGATACCGGCGACCAGGCTGCGGGCGTCGGTGGTCGGCGTGGTCTGGTCCTCCGACCCGGCGACGACGAGCGTCGGCACGCCCACTCTGCCCAGCGACGATCTGACGTCGAACGAGGCCAGCGCCTCACAGGCGGCGATGTAGCAGCCCGGGTCGGTGGTCCGCACCATCTGCACGGCCCATTCGACGATGGCGGGCTGAGCGGAGGCGAACCCCGGGGTGAACCAGCGCTCGGGCGCGGTCCGCGCGATCGGGTCGAGGCCGTTGGTACGGATGACGACGCCGCGCTGACGCCAGGAGTCGGCGGTGCCGTACCGCGGTGACGAGGAGACCAGCGCGAGCGAGGTGACGCGCTGCGGGCGGGTGAGCGCCAGCTGCGTACCGATGGCGCCGCCGAGGGAGCAGCCGCCGTAGCCGAAACGGTCCACGCCGAGCGCGTCGAGGGTGGCGGCGACCCGGTCGGCCAGCTCGGCGACCGAGGACGCGGGGTAGGCGGGCGAACCACCGTGACCAGGCAAATCAAAGCGGATGACCCGCCACTGACGGGTCAGCTCCGGGATCTGCCTGTCCCACATGTGCCATGTTGTCCCCAACGAAGCGCCCAGGACGAGGACGGGGGCGTCGGCGGGGCCGTCGATGCGGTGCTGCAGGGTCTTCTCGCTCACCCGGCCACGCTACCCAGCGCTGACGCGATCCTGACACCCGGGTCAGGAACTCTGTGACGGAAACGGTGCACTCCGCCCCGGCTCGGACACGGTGCACTCCGCCCCGGCTCGGACGAGGGGGCCGACGCCACCGCCCCCGCAACCCACGGACGCGGCAATCAAGAGGTGCACCACCACGGACAGGAATACCGGTCTCCGTCGGATCGTCGCCTGCGGTGGGTTGCGTGGGGCCGGGTCAGCCGTCGCCGGTGGTGGTGGCCAGGTGTGCGGCGAGGGCGTGGAGGACGAACGGGGACGGGAGTCCGGACGCCAGCACCTGCCACCGTCCGGCGACGCGGACGGCGACGGCGCCGTTCACGCTCGCGACGCGTTGGACCCGGTCCCATCGCAGGGACGTGGTGCCGCGGCCGATGCCGTCCGCGGTGAGCCATACGGGGCCGAAGGTGAGCCGTCCTCCCCCGGCCAGTGTGGCCAGGGCGCGCGGTACCTGGGCGCCGGTGACGGCGCGGCGGATCTCGCGGGCCCATGCCTCCGGGTCGCCGAAGTCGGCGGCGTGCAGGAGGACTTGGCCGCCGTCGATGTCGCGGAGGACGTGGACGAGGGTGATGCCCTGCGGGGAGAGGGCACCGTGGCGGCGCACCACGGTCGTGTCGTAGCGGATGGCGTGGATCCGACCGTGGGTGGCGACCGTCATCCCGTGGTCGTAGAAGTCCAGCCGCGGGGCCGCCTCCTCGACCGGCGCGCCGGGGCTCCGCAGACGGCGTACACGCGTCGCGAGAGCCCGGCGCAGGGAGCGGCGTGGCGCCGTGCGGGGTGCGGGGCCGGGCGGGGCGGCCCGGTAGGTGGCGCGGCGCCGGCCGAGGCGGGCGCGGCTGCCGGCCGCGGAGACGCGGGCGAGTTGCAGCTCCTCGGCACGGTCGGAGCCGGTCATGCGGCACCCGCCCGGCCGCTGCCGGTCACGGCACCCACCCTTTCGTGGCCGGTCATGCGGCTCTCCCTCCGCGGCCGGTCACGCGGCACCCGCCCGGTCGCCGCCGGTGCCCGTGCCGTCGCCGCGCAGGACCGACCACCGGGCGCGCAGCAGCAGTTCGCCCGGCGGCACCCGCAGGTCGTCGGCGAGGTGGCGGGCGGTGCGGTCGAAGACGGCCAGGGCCTCGGCCCGGCGGCCGCCGTGGCGCAGGGCGCGCATCAGGAGGGCGGCGACCGGTTCGTTGAGTGGTTCCTGCGAGGCCAGCGCGGTGAGTGCGGCGACCGCGTCGGGGACCCGGCCGAGGCGCAGCAGCCAGTCGGCGCGCTGCTGCGCCAGGGTGACCCGGCGTTCGGCGAACCGCATCCGTTCCGTCTCGGCCAGCGGACCGGGGAGCCCGGCCAGCGGCTCACCGCGGAACAGCTCCAGCGACCGGGAGCAGCGCCGTACCGCCTCGTGCAGTTCCCCGGCGCGGGCGGCTGCCGCGGCGGCGGTGGCCTCGTCCTCCATGCACGCCACGTCCACCTCGACCACGCCGCGGGCCAGCGCGTAGCCGTACCGGTCGCGGCGGATCACCGAGTCCGGGCACTCCCCGAGCCGCAGGGGTTTGCGCAGCCGGTAGACGTAGACCGGTACGACGTTCGCGTCCGGTGACTCCAGTCCCCAGACGTCGTCCAGCAGCTCCCGTCGGCTGACCGGCCGGCCCGGTTTCAGGGCCAGCGCCGCGAGGACGGCCTGCTGGCGGACCGGGCCGACGTCGACGGGGCGCCCGGCGAGGTGCACCCGCAACGGTCCGAGCAGGGAGATCCGCAGCCGCGGTCCGGGCGCCGTGTCCGGGAGGGCGGCCTCCGGTGCCGTCCGGTGTCTGCGGGGGCCGAGTCCGGGGACGACGAGGCCACGGTCGAAGGCGTGGACGATGGCGGCGGCACGGTTGCGCAGTCCCAGTTTCCGCAGGATGCCCTCCAGTTGTGCGGCCACCGCGGGGACGGGCAGGCCGAGGGCGTCGGCGATCTCGGCGTCGTCCAGGCCGCAGCCGAGCCCGTGGAGCACCTCGCGTTCCCGGGCGGTGAGGGGCGTGATGTCCGGGCGTCCGTGGGTGGTGGTCGTCGTCGGCATGGTGGTTTCCCCGTTCCGTGGCGCGGTCGTCGGGCGTCTGCGGGCACGCGCGTCGCCGGTGTTCACGGTGGCCCGGTGGAGGAACCGTGGACAGGACACCGAGGCGGCCATATGTGGCCGGTGGCCGCGCTACAGTCCTCGACCTGCGAAGAGACGTCGTCCCAAGACGTCATCCCACGGGGAGGGGCCGTCAGTTGGCCGGTGCGTTCGGCGAGGTGCTGCGGCGGCTGCGGAGCCGTACGGGGCTGACCCAGGAGGAGTTGGCGGAGCGCTCCGGGGTGAGCGCCCGCACCATCCGCGGCCTGGAGACCGGCAGCCGCGCCAACCCGCGGATGACCACGGTCCAGGAGCTGGCCCGTGCGCTGCCGCTCGGGCCCGACGAGCGCGCGGAGTTACAGCGCGCGGCGGTGGGCGGCGAGAGGGGCGGCGCTCGCGAGGACGGGGCCGCGGAGCGGGCGGCGGACGCGGAGAAGGCGGCGCCGCAGGGGGCGCACGCCGCGTGGGAGGCGCGGGACGCGGGCGCGGGCGCGCCCCCAGTCCCGGGCGCGCCCCCAGACCCAGGTGCGGCCCCAGACCCGGGCGCGCCCCCGGACGCGAACGCGGCCCCAGGTGCGGGCGCGGCGCGGGTGGCGCCGGCTGCCGCGGACGCCACGGCGGACGCCGCCGAGCAACTGGCGACGGCCGTGGCCGCCCGCTGGCGCCGTGAGGAGGAGCAGCGGCAGATCCAGGACCCCTTCCCCCTGCCGGTCCGGTGGCGGGCCGCCCCCGAGGAGCTGGCCGATCACTGGGCCAACATCCGCCGCCTCCCGCCCGGTGCCGCGGCCGGGCCGCTGGAGACGGACGGGCAGCTGGACGGCATCGCGGCGCTGTACCGGCGGCTGCCGTCCGGGCGGCTGGTCGTGCTGGGGCGGTCCGGTTCGGGCAAGACGGTGCTGGCGCTCCGGTTCGTCCTGGACCATCTCGCGTCGCGCACCGCCGAGGAGCCGGTGCCGGTGATCTTCAGCATCGGCGCATGGAACCCGACGGCCGTCACCCTGCGGGACTGGCTCGCCGACCGGCTGACCCGCGACCATCCCGGCTACGCCGCCCAGGGGCCCGGCGGAACGACGCTGGCGGCGGCGCTGGTCGAGTCCGGGCGCGTCCTGCCCGTGCTGGACGGATTCGACGAGATGGCCGCCGGGCTACGCCGCCCCGCGCTGGAAGCCCTCAACGCCACCACCCTTCCGCTGCTGCTCACCAGCCGCCCCGCCGAGTACGCCGCCGCGGTCGCCGAGACCGACGTCCTCACCTCCGCCGCGGCGGTCGCCCTCACCGGCCTCACCCTCGACGACCTGGCCGCCTATCTGCCCCGTACGACCCGTAAGCCCTGCCGTGCGCGGCCCGCCGCGAACGCCTGGGAGCCGGTGCTGGCCGCCCTGCGCGAGCGGCCCGCGTCGCCGCTCGCCACCGTCCTGACCAGCCCGCTGATGGTCGCGCTCGCCCGCGCCGTCTACAGCGACACCCCGGACCACGATCCGGCCGAGCTCCTGGACGGCGAGCGTTTCGGCGGTCCGGAGGCGCTGGAGGACCACCTCCTGGAGAGCTTTCTGCCCACCGTCTACCGCCATCCGCTGCCGTCGGCACCGGGCGCCCGGCCCCGCCGCACCTTCGCCCCTGACCGCGCCCGGCACTGGCTGGGCCACCTCGCCCACCACCTCAACCGGCTGGAGACCCCCGACCTGGCGTGGTGGCGGCTGGGCGGCGGGCTGCGGCGCGGCCCCCGTACCGCGGTCACCGCGCTCGTGACGGGCCTGGCCATCGGCGTCGCCGACGCCGCCCTGGCCACCGCCGTCGGCGCCCCGTACCCGCTGGCGGACGGGGCGTTCGTGGGACTCCTGGCCGGGCTGATGTTCGGGCTCGTGTACTGGCTCATGTTCGCGGCCCGGGACGTTCCGGTGGCGCCGTCCGCCATGCGGCTGCGCCTCGGCGGCGGAGGGGCCCGCCGCGGCACGGCCGGTCCCCGGCTGATCGTCGGGACGCTGGGCGGGGCGGTCTTCGGCTGCGGCTACGGGCTGGTGGTCGGCCTGATGCACCACCGCTTCCGCTGGCCGGACGGGCTGCGGTACGGGACCGTCGACGGGATCTTCTACGGGCTGGTCTTCGGCGTCGCCGCCGGGCTGAGCTTCTGCCTGCTGGGCCTGGTGGAAAGCCCCCTCGACCTGCGCTCCGCCGCCCATCCGCGGGGCCTGCTGCGCACCCACCGCTCGACGGTGCTGGCCCGGCTCGCCGTCTGGGCGCCCGCCTTCGGGGCGCTGGTCGGAGGCGGTGCCGCGGCGGCGGTCCCGCTGCTGCGCGGCGCGCTGGGTCCGCTGGTGTGGAGCCCCGCCGCCGGGCTCGTCCTCGGCACGCTCAGCGGGGTCGGCGGCGCCCTGGGGTACGCGCTCGCCCTGACCGCCTGGGGCCAGTGGCTCGTCCTCGGGCGGCTCTGGCTGCCGCTGACGGGCCGTCTGCCGTGGGCCGTCGTCGCCTTCCTCGACGACGCCTACCGGCGCGGTGTGCTGCGTCAGGCGGGCGCGGTCTACCAGTTCCGCCATGCCCGCCTCCAGCATCACCTGGCGCAGGTCCACCGCGAGACGTCCGGCCGACGGGGCGCGCGGGAGTGACGCGTCGGCGCGGGGCCGCACCGGGTCCCGTTACCCCGGACGGTGCACAGCCCGCCCCCCACACCAGGCGCGATGCAGCCGATATGTGCTCTTATGGGATGGTCTGTATTTCGAGGTGAGCGCGTCCTTCGCGCGTTCCGGCGGCGGTGAACAAGGGGCAGGCGTGGCGCAGGACCGGGAGGAGACAACGCCTGACGAGCCGGACGACGTCCCGTACATGTCGCTGCTCAACCTGCCGCTCAGCGCGGACCTGGACCGCATCGGCGAGCAGATGCACGATCTGGCGCGCGCCCAGCGCAGCTTCCAGGCGTTGCTCGAAGCCGTCGTCGGCATCAGCGGCGAACTGGAACTGTCGGCCGTGCTGCGGCGGATCGTACGCACCTCGATGGAGCTGGTCGGCGCCCGCTACGGCGCCATGGGCATCCTGGACGACACCGGCGAGCAGCTCGCCGGGTTCATCCCGCTCGGCCTCACCCCGCAGGAGAAGGCCGGCCTCGCCGGGGTGGAACTGCCCCGGGGCCGTGGCCTGCTGGGCCGTCTCATCCGCCATCCGCGGCCCCTGCGGGTGGACAACATCGCCGCCCACCCGGATTCCGCCGGTCTCCCGCCCGGGCACCCGCCGATCCGCTCCCTGCTCGGCGTCGCGATCGCGGTACGCGGCCGGTTCTACGGCAACCTCTATCTGTCCGACCGGACGGACGGGAAGCCGTTCGACCGGCACGACGAGGGCGTGATCCTGGCGCTCGCGGGGACGGCCGGGGTGGCGATCGAGAACGCGCGCCTGTACGACCAGGTCCGCAACAGCGCCGAGCGGTTCCAGCGGCTGCTGCTGCCTCAGCTGTTGGACCTCCGGCCGTTCGAGGCGGGCGCCCTCTACCGTCCGGCCCGTACGCCCGGTCAGCTGGGCGGCGACTGGTACGACGCGGTGAAGCTCTCCGACAACTCGTGCATCGCCGTCATCGGCGATGTCGTCGGCCACGACCTCGAAGCCGCGGCGGCCATGTCCCAGACCCGCAGCATGCTGCGGGCACTGACGTTCGACGGCCGCATCCCGCCGAGCGCAGCCCTGACGCAGCTGGACCGCATCATGCATCTGACCGGTGGCCGGCTCACCACGGCGTGCGTGGCCCGTCTCGACCCCGTCGACCGGGGCTGGATGCTGCGGTGGAGCAGCGCCGGACATCCGCCGCCCCTGGTGGTGCTGCCGGACGGCGCCACCCACTACCTCGAAGCGGAGCCCGGGCTGCCGCTCCGGGTGGACGTCACCCTGCCCCGGCCCGACCACTCCCGCGCGCTGCCGCCGGGCAGCACGGTCATCCTCTACACCGACGGACTGGTCGAACGCCGCGACGAAACCCTGACCCAGGGGATGCGCGCACTGGCGGCACTCGCCCGCCACCACGCCCGGGAACCCGTCGACCAGCTGTGCCGCACCCTCGCCGACCACCATCCCGGCGACGGCCTCGACGACATGGCGGCGCTCATCCTGCGTACGCCCGGCCCGTGAGCTGTCTGCCGGGCGCCCGTCCCGGCGTGGCCAGCGGCGCCATGGCGCTCGCGCCGAGCACCGCATGAGGGTCGCGCAACAGCCCCAACTCGATGGCGGTGCGGGTGAGGTCGGCCTTGTTGCCGACGTTGAGCTTGGCCCGGATGCGCTTGACGTACGTACTGACCGTGGCCTCGGACAGGCCCATCCGGCGGCCTATCTGGCCGTGCGTCAATCCCTCGGCGAGCAGGCGCAGGGCCTCCAGTTCGCGGCGGGCGAGCGACCGCGGCTCGATGCCGCCGGGCTGCTCCAGCTCGCTCCGCAGCCGGGGCACGAGCGTGGCGGAGAGGTGGAAGCCGCCGGTGACGACGGTGCCGACGGCGCGCAGCAGCTCCTCGTCGTCCACCTGGTCGGTGACGCAGCCCAGCACCCCGGCGCGGACGGCGCCCAGCAGGCGGTAGGGCTGGACGAAGCCCGATATCAGGAGCACCGGGGCGCAGGCGACGAGGCGGTCGAGGGTCCGCGCCGGTGATTCCGTCCCCGTGTGGTCGTAGGCGGGCGGGCTGTAGAGGATGGCGTCGGGGGCGTCGGCTCCCGGGGCGAGCGGGAGGTCCTGCACGCGCTCGACCGAGGCGACCACCTCAAGCCACGAAGCCCGGGAAAGTGCCCTTTCCAGACCGTACCGGACGAGATTCTGGCGCTCGACAATGACAATGCGCGCACAACTAGACATGCGTATTCCTGTCGTCAGATCAACGCGTCGTTCCCCGATCCCCCGAACGGCAGACTAGCGGAGGAACGAGGCGATGCACCCCAACGTACCGCACCGATCGGTGTACCCCGGATCGACGCTGAGACGGAACGGAACGGCAATGTTCCGCCGGGGCATCACACAATCGCTCCGCGCGGCCCCGGAAGGCAAACCGTTCGAGGTGATTCGATTTTCTCCCGGAGACCTTTTCCGATTGCCGGTGAGCGGTATTCTGCCGCCTGTCCCTTACGGCAAGACAATTGGAGAGTACGTACGTGGCTGACCAGGAAAAGTCCCCGCAGCCCGCTGCCGAGGCGTCGGGGCGTCTGCCGGAGGAGGACCGGCACGGCTTCGTCTCCGCGTTCGTGGGAGGCGTCCGCTCCGAGGGCGAGCAGGGCAGGCCCGGCAAGCGTCTGGTGGCGATCGGCATCGCGGTCGTCGCCGCGCTGAGCCTGGGTGCCCTCGCCATCGGCGCGCTCAACAGCCCGGGCGACAAGAAGAACCAGGCAACCGACAAGGTCGCCCCGGCGGGCGCCACCGCCAAGGCCGACCACCACGAGAAGGGCCGGGAGTCTCCCGCCGGCGGCGCCGGGACCGGCGGCACCATCGGCGGAACCATCGGCGGCATCGGCGGCGGCACCAGCGGCGGCTCGGGCAGCCAGGACCTCACCCCGGACGGGCAGCAGCACATACCCGCGCCGAAAACCCCGGACACGACGGGCTCCTCGCACACCCCGCCGAGCCCGAAGGCCAGCGCCACCGCCAGGAGCGGCGCCAGCACGGCCCGGACCCGCAGCGTCGCCCCGGCGTTCACCGCGCTCGCCGGGTACGGCTGCCCGTCCAGCCCCACCGCGGGGTTCTGGATGAAGGACCCCAACTTCAACCTGAAGGAGGACGGCTGGGTCAAGTCCGGCACCGGCGGCTACACGGGCTCCGGCTGCACCGGCCGGTATGTCTCCCTGCCGATGTCGGGGTCGTCGACGAAGTACGACGCGTCGCAGTACGTGCTGTGGAAGTTCAACTACACCGCCAAGATCAAGGGCGCTGCGACCTGCCGATTGGCGGTGTACATCCCGAACAACCCGAAGATCCTCTACGTCGGCGGGCACCCCGCCAAGTACGCGATCTACGACTCCGACCGCAGCGGCGGCACCCCCGCCGCCGCATTCGACATCGACCAGGTCAACAGCCGCGGAAAGTGGCTGTCGCCCGGGACGTTCAAGGTCCGCAGCGGTCATGTGACGCTGCGGATGTTCAACACCGGGGTCGACCACACGGCGGCGACGCAGCATGCGCACGACGTCGCCGCGCCGGTCCAGCTGAGCTGCGCGCCCGCGTGACCGGGCGGTCGGGCACCGGTTCGCGGTGACGGACATGGGCGGGGCGCCGTACGGCGCGCCCGCCCGTGAACGGTCCGCGAACCGGACGGGCCGGGCCCCTGACCGCTCCGCGAGGAGTCGGCAGGGACCCGGCCCGTTGGTACCGGTAAGCCTGTGTGCTCAGCCGTCCACGATCGGCTTTCCGGTCGGCTCGGGGAAGGCGGAGGAGTGGTCGGCGTGGGCGTAGTAGGTGCCCGCGCGGTCCATCAGGACCATGTACCGGCCGACCAGTTCGATGGAGTTGGCGCACTCCATCAGCACGTTCTTCATGCTGGGGTACATCACCGGGCCGAACTTCTCGGCCGCCTGCCGCACGCCCGGGTCCTCCTTGATGATGGGGCCGGTGTCGGGTTCGAAGAACGTCGGCTCGTGCGGGTTGCGCCTGTCCACGTACTGGTTCGGGCGCGGCTTGGGAATGTTGTCCTTGTAGGTCGCCTGCTCGCCGAAGACGGTGTGCGAGGCGTCGGCGGCGAGGACGAGCGTCTTGAGGTTCTCGTACTGCGTGACCAGGTCGGAGGAGGAGGTCCGCAGGAGTTCCATGCTGTCGGCGAGGCCACCGATGTTGACGGTGAGGGCCGGGTGGGTCGGCGCCTTGGTCACCGTCTTCTCGCCACCGCCGCCCTCGGTCTTCGGCATCTCGGTGGTGATCGTCTCGGGGGTCAGCCAGAGCATCGAGAGGGTGGGCGGGACCACTCCGGCGGGGGGCGGCGCGCCGTCGCCCGACGTGTCCGAACCGTCGCCATCGGTTTTGATGGGCGTCCGGTGGGGACCGTACCGGGAGTCTTTCGGTTCCACTGCCACAATTGCCCTTCCGCCATGATCATCCCGGGTGGAAGCCGGTACCGTCCATCCCATCCAATGCGGGTGCGCAACGGACAGGTCCCCGTTCGGTGACACCCTCATTGCCCCTGATCAGTGACGTGACCGGCGTCGAAAGAGGGACCTGCATCGGAGTCATCCATGCACTTAAAGTCACCGTGTGGCCTCTCGCAGCTTCACCCTCAACGAGTTCCGGATCGAGCTGGACCGGCTCCACGACACCATCGGCACTGTGGGCGGATGCACCGCCGCCATCGAGGCGGACATCGCCGCCGTGAAGGAAGCCTTCCGGCTCGCCGAGGCCGTCTGGCAGTCCCCGTCCAGCGCGACCTTCTCCGGTCTCCAGCGTGAGTTCAGCGACCACATGGACACGCTGGTCACACTGTTGCACGAGATGAAGCGGCGGATGAAGGCGGCGTACGACATGTACCACGAGGTCGAGACCAAGAACACGAAGAACTTCCACAAGTAGCGCCAGGGATGCCGTCCGGTCCGCGTGGGCCCGGACGGCACCCCCCACGCGGAGGGCGTCCGCCGTACCCCGGTCGTACGGCGGACGTCGGCGTCCGGTACATCCCTCAGGGAGCCTTCCTGCCCGTTGGTGCGGTGGCGCTCCCGCGTACGGCCCCAGGAGCAGCGGTGAGCCCCAGCAACGACCCTCAGCCCCAGCCCGAGATCCCGGTCATCTACGGCCAGGTCGGTGGCGCGCACGCCTACATCAGCGTCGACGGCGAGGCGCTGCGCACGTACGGGGAGCAGATCGGCGGGCCCGACGGCGCGGGCGGGCTCGTCTCGGACCTCGGTGACGAGGTATCCAAGATCTTCAAGTCGCTCACCGACCTCCAGCTCGGCTGGGCGGGCCAGACCCAGGAGGAGGCCGCGGTCTTCTTCCAGCGCCTCGACGCCTGCATGACGAGCCTCTTCGGCAAGGGCGGCGACACCCAGAGCCAGGCGAACAGCGTGCTGGCGCGGGTCGCCTTCTCGCTGACGCTGGCGGGCAACAATTACCTCTCCGCGGAGGAGGCGGCCTACCAGGAGTTCGGTAGCTTCGCCTCCCAGCTCCTCTCCTGGGGAGGCGGCGGGGGAAACCCGGAGAACGTCACCGACAGCACGAAGTCCGCAATCGGCGAAACATTCTGACCGCCGTAAATTCCGCACCACCCGGCTTTTCCCCGCCGACGCTCCGCTTGCGTTTTTCTTGCGTTTCGCTGACGTCTCGCTGATATTTCCAGCTCGCGCCTTCCCCGGGCCCGGCTAACCTCCTTTTTCTTTCCCTCTCTCCCCATCAAGGTGATGTCGCCATGTACGAGCCCGATCCGACCATTGCCGACGAGATCTACACCCTTGGCAACGCGTGGATCGACTTCGGCGACCAGATGTGGGAAAAGATGTGCGCCATGGATGACTCCATCCAGGGCGTCCAGTGGTCCGGTGATGCCCGCGAGATCGCCGTCGTCTGGGCCTGGGGCCCGCTGCGGTACAAGCTCTCGTCCGCCGCCAGCCACGCCTGGGACGTCGGCAACGCGATCAACGCGTACGGGGACTTCATCAAGGACGTGCAGGCCAAGGAGTTGCACGCGGCGAAGATGGAGGCGATCAAGCTCATGCTCGTCACCCTGCTGCCGCTGCTCGCCGTCGTGGCCCTGGCGGTGCTGCTGCCGCTGGGCACGATCCTTGCGGCGCTCACTTCGGTGCTGGAAGCCATGGGCGTGGTGATGGAGGGCATGGCGGTCGCCGCCGCCTACGCCGGTGCCGTCGCGATCGATGTGATCCTCAACATCGTGGTGCAGATCGGCGCCGACATGGGCGCGCAGGCGCTCGCGGCCGCCGTCACCCACACCGACATGCCGGACTTCGGCAGCAAGGAGTGGTGGAAGCACGAGGCCCTGAACATCGGTCTCGCGGGCGGGGCCAGCCTTCTCGCTCCGGGCCTGAAGGGGCTCGGCGCGCTGCGGCGAGGGCTGGGCGATCTGGCGCGCGGCCCGAAGCTGACGGCGCCGAAGTTCGACCCGAAGGTCGAGGCGCCGCCGATGGGAGGCGGCAAGGGCGCGGCCGGGATCGACGTGCCGAAGGGGTCGTTCTCCCCGCCGCCGGGCATCGGCAACATCGACAGCCACCTCGTCAACAAGCTGCCGGACGGGCCGGGCGGCGCCCTCCCGAGCCGCGGCAACATCGCTCCCCCGAAGACGGACACGGTTCACCCCGGCGGGCTGCCCCAGACCAAGATCCCGGGGAACATCGATCCTCATCTGTCGGTGGGTCCGCCGCGCGGGACCAAGGGGAACCCCACGCCCCACGACGTGATGCCCCCGACGAACAGCGCTCGCCCCCAGGCAGAGCTGTCGCACCAGCCGAAGGCCGATCTCGGCGGGGCCCCCACCTCGCACCCGAACCCGTCGACGGTCGAGGCACCCGGCGCGGCCGGTGCGCCGGGCAAGGGTGCGCAGCACGTCGGGCACGAGGGCCTGCAGAAGGTCCCGGGCACGAAGGCGTCGCTGGAGCCCACCCCGCCCGGCCGCAACCCCGCGGCCGACGCCCCGCACGCCAAGGCCGACACCCCGCCCGCCTCGGTCCATGACGGCCGCGGTGCCGATCTCGCCCCTCACCCCGGCGCGAAGAACCAGGACATCAACGGGAACACCGGCGGCACGAAGAGCCAAGACGTCAACGGGAACACCGGCGGCACGAAGAACCAGGACCTCACCGGGAACACCGGCGGCACGAAGAACCAGGACCTCACCGGGAACACCGGCGGCACGAAGAACCAGGACGCCATCGCGCCCGGGATGAAGGACGGCAAGTCCGGTGCGGAGGCCGGCAAGCCGCAGCACACCGCCAAGACCGAGCCCAACCCGGCGGCCACCGAGGGCAAGGGCACGACGGACAGGTCCGCGTCGGCGACGCACGCCGGGGAGAAGCCGTCGGTCGAGAACAAGCCGTCCGGCACGGAGAACAAGGCCGGCGAGCCCAAGACCGTCACCGAGCACAAGGCCGGCGAGCCCAAGACGGTCACGGAGAACAAGGCCGTCACCGAGAACAGGGCGGTCACGGAGAACAAGTCCCCCGCCACCACCAAGTCCGCCGCGGAAGGCCGGAACACCGGGGACCGGACCGCCACCGGCCCGTCGAAGGAACTGCCGAGCAAGGACGTACCGACCAAGGAGAGCGGTCAGCCGAAGACCGCCAAGAACGACGCCGCGCCCACGTCCGAGACGAAGGCGCCCGCCGAGAGCCCGAAGGACACCTCGGCGTCCTCCGGCGGCAAGGGCGACAAGGGCCATGACGCCGCGGCCGAGGGCACGCGCTCCGGCGAGCACGTTGTCTCGCGTACCGCGGACGACGCCGTCCACCCCGGCCCCGGCCCGAAGGACCCCCTGCACGCGGGCAGTGGGGCCGCCGAGGGCGCGGCGGGCCGGGTCGAGCAGTCCGGTGCCGCCGCCGCGAAGGAGGCGAACGCCGCCAAGACGAAGGCGTGGGCCACCGAGAGCGACACCCTGAAGAAGAACACCGCCGAGAAGCTGGCCACCGCCGAACGCGGCCAGAAGCTCGCCTCGGACGAGCACTTCACCGAAGGCGGCCGGAAGCTCCAGGAGAAGTTCACGGAGACCACCGGCTCGTCCAAGGCGCTCCGGTCGCTGGACGACGCCGAACGGCAGACGGTGTTCGACGGGCTGGTGGGCGACGCCCGCGCCAAGTTCGACGACCTCTTCGGGCCGTTCCGTGAGGGTCGCGACGTCCGTCCCGGCGATCTCGCCAAGGCCGAGCAGCAGTGGCAGAAGGAGCTGGACAAGCTCGGCGACACCATCCGGGGCCGCGCCCAACTCCACAAGCTCCAGGTGAAGTTGGACGGTCAGATCGAGACGAAGATCGCCGAGGCGCGCAAGCAGTGGCGCGCCGAGGGCCATGAGTCCGACCTCATCGAGCGGTCCGCCAAGGAGTACGAGGAGAGCCTGGGCCACGCCGCGGACGCCACGTACGGCGAGCTGAAGTCGAAGCCGCACTGGCAGGTGAGCAACAAGGGCCAGCGGTTCGGCCAGATGGCCGACAGCATGCGCAAGGGGCTGCCCGAGCGGCTGGGCCGGGAGACCGAGTTCCGGGGCGCGGTCGACAAGCACGTCGACGCCTGGCAGGAGTTCGGGGCCGGGCTGAACAAGGAGGAGACCGCCGCGCTGCACGACCGCTACGCGCACGGCGGGCGGCAGGCGTTCCGCGATCTGGTGGACGAGGAGGCCGCGAAGCTGCTCGCCACCAAGCAGCGCATGCGGCCATTCGCCCAGCTCAGCGCCAAGGAGCAGCAGCTCGCCCACGACCTCGCGGTCAAGAAGTGGCCGATGCGGGAAGAGGGGCTGATCAAGCGGCTGGACGCCGAGATCCAGGCCGGTAAGGACCTCCGGCGGTTCGTCGACGATCTGCCGACCCGCCTCGACAAGGACCTCGCGAACCGGCCCGGCGCCTCGTCCACGAAGGGGGAGCTGGCCGACAGCGTCCATGCCTCGCTGCGGCGGGACGCCGAGAAGCTCCTCGACGACCTGCACGGCAAGCCGATGGAGGCCGGCGCCCGGGACATCGAGAAGTTCACGCAGGACGGGCTGTCGAAGCTCAACCGGAGCCTGGACGAGCGGTTCCGCTTCGAGAACGGCGTCCACGAGCGGTGGAACAGCCATGAGCGCCCCGCCGGTGACCTCGGCTCGCACGGCGAGCAGGTGCGCAGCTGGCAGAACGACCTGCGGCACCGCGCCGTCACCGACGTCCGCGAGGGCCTGGGCACCGACTACTCCCCCACCCATGTCGACGACGCGCTGACGAAGCTGGACGCGAACCTCGCCGAGATCGGCAAGGCGACGCCGGAGCTGCGGGCGGGCGCCGAGCGGCTGCCCGAGGCGACCGCCGACGCGAGGGCCGCGTGGGACGACATGGCAGCCGGGCACCGGGAGTTGCACTCGTCCACCGCGGACCGCATGTGGGCGGAGTTCCACCACGACTGGGTGTCGGGGCACGGGAAGGTCTGGTCGGACGGCCGGATGGACGGCGTCCGCTGGCACACCCCCGAGCGGGCGCCCGACGCCGCGCACGACGCCGCCCGGGCGGCCGAGCACCGGGCGGCCCGGGACCAGCTCCTCGACCACTACGAGACCCTCGTCGACATCGCCGGGACACGGGATCAGCACCTGGCGCAGCTGGCCGACGACGTACGGCACGCCGCCCGGGAGTGGCAGCCGCCGCACCAGCGGTTCGAGGGCGCGGCCCACACCGCCGAGCAGGCCGCCGAAGCCGCCAAGAACGCGGCCGGGTCGGCACGGCAGGCGGCCACGGCCGCGAAGGAGGCCGCCGAGGCCCTGGAGCGGGTCGCCGGGAAGGGCGGCCGGGGCGGTGCGGTCCCCCCGAAGTCCCTCACGGCCGAGGAGCGGGCCGCCGCACACGGCAGGGAGACCTCAGCCCCCGGCGAGGAGCTGCACGGGGACGTCGCCAAGGTCCAGGAGACCCGGGCCGCGGCCCGTACCGCCGATGATGCCGCGGCCGCGGCGCGGGACGCCGGCGCCCGGGCCACGGACGCCGCCGCGAGCGCCAAGGCGGCGACCGAGCGGATCCAGCAGGGCGGCAAGAGCGGCGCTGCGCGCACCGCGGACGAACTGGCCGCCGCCCGGGAGGCCGCCGCGCAGGCCCGCGAGGCCGCCGAAGCGGCGGAGAAGGCCGCCACGCAGGCCCTGGACGCCGCCGGCGGCGCGGGCGACGCCGCGGCCGCGGCCCGGCGTGCCGCGCACGCGGCGGAGGAGTCGGGGGCGCACCACTTCCGCGACCTGATCGGCCGCGACACGGCGTACGCGCCCGGCGACGCCGACATCAAGGCGGTGCTGGACGACGCCGCCACCGAGCTGCGCGGCCGGTTCGACAAGCTCACCGAGCTGCCCGAATCGGGCCTGGTGAAGAGCACCGACCGCGAGGGGCTGCACGACTCCTGGTCCCAGTACCACCAGAAGGTCATCGACGAGCTGCCCACCCGCTTCGACCGGCGCTACCGCGACGGCGACTGGTCCCCGACCGCCGACAAGGCCGTCGACGATCTGCTGGCCACCCCGGAGTTCCGCAAGGACCCGCTGCCCGACGACCTCGTCCGCCACGTCAAGGACCGGTACGCCGACGACCTGGCGGCGGCGCGGAAGCCGGGGGCGGACGGCGGCGACGCGGTCGGCACCGTCCGCGACCGGCTCGAATTCGCCCGCCGCGCGGAGCGGCAGGTCGACGACCTGATGAAGCGGTACGACCTCGGCAGCGGTGCGGACCGCGCCGGGCGGGACGCCGTCCGCGACGAGTGGCGGGCCACCGCCCGCGGCCGGCTGCTGGACACCTACCGCGACGCGCGGGGGCTGCACGCCGCGGGCGTGGAGGCGCGCGAGGCGTCCGACCTGGTGCTGAACGGTGCCGCCCGGAAGCTGGAGGAGCAGCTGCACATAGAGCGGCAGCTGCCGGGGCTGCGGAACAAGCTGTCCGATGCGGCGCTCCGGCACGACGTGGACCAGGCGGTCGTCGATGCGGCCGCGCGGAGCCTGGAGAAGGACCTCAGGGCCGCGGTGGACGACGCGTTCGACACGTTCCACGCGGGCAGCAAGGCCGATCCGCACGCCGCCGGACGCGCGGCGGGCCACGGCCGGAACGCCATGGCGGCGATGACGGGCGAGCGCGGGCTCGCCGGGCGGCTGCGGTTCCACGAGGAGCTGGACGCCCACGTCCGCGACCTGCACGCGCGGGCCGACGGCGAGTCGCTGATGCACGACCCGGTGAGCGTCGAGCGGATACGCGACAAGCTCGCCGCGGAGCTGGAGCGGGTCGCCGACAAGCACCTGGGCGGCGCCCGGACCGGCCGGTCGCCGCTGGCGGGCGGCGACCGCGACCCGCGCTTCCAGCAGTGGCGCGAGGACTCCCGGGCCGTGGTGGACCGCTTCGCCGCCGAGGCGGAGATCGATGAGGCCCGGCAGTTCGCCACCCGGGAGGCGGGCGAGGTCTTCGAGGGACAGTTCGGCGACGGTCTGCTGCACCACACCCCGGCGGACGGCAAGTGGTCCGGCGGCGACGATGTGGCCTCCTCCTTCCGGCGCGACTGGGTCGCTCTGGAGGACCACTTCCGTCATCCCGGTGCCACCGATCTCAAGAACTGGCTGGAGGTCGAGCGGAACGGCGCCGACGACTTCCAGAGGGGGCTGGACGGGGCGCGGGGACAGCGGCAGTCCGTGCCGAAGGGGCCCGCGACTTCCGGTACTCGGGACTCCGCGCCCTCCGGCGGCCGGGACTCGGCGGGTTCCCCCGTCGACACGGAGGTACCGCAGAACTCCCGTCCGGACGCCCCGAAGAACTCCGGCAAGGACCTGACCGGGGAGCACCCGGCGACCGGCCGGGACCAGACCCGCACACCCGAGCACACCGCGCAGGACGGCCCCCGGGCACAGCAGCAGGTCACCGAGGCCCGGCCCCAGGAGCAGGCTCCCGGGAACCGCACGGGGGACCGTACGAAGGAGCAGCTGACCGAGGAGCGGTCCGCGCAGGTCACGAAGGAGCGGTCCGAGCAGGTCACCGAGGGGCGGTCCGCGCAGGGTCCCGGCCGCACCCGTGAGCAGCTGCCCGAGGGGCCGAAGGGCGTCCACGAGGCGACGCCGTCCCGTACGGCCGGGGCGCAGGGCTCCGGGCACTCCGCCGGACAGACGGTTCTTCAGGAACCCTCCCTGATGCGGCAGCCGGCGTCGGACCGGGCGGATGAGCTGCGCCAGCGGTCGTGGGCGTACCACGACTCGCACCTCGGCACCGACGGCCCGCACCGCGATTTCGACGCCACGCGGCAGGCCGCCCGTCTCCGGGAGGAGTTCGGCGGCCACTTCGCCCGGGGCGTCGAGGACGGACTCACCGACTCCGCGGCCGCTGACGCCGCCGCGCGCACGGTCGGCCCCGCGTACCGGCAGGCCCGGGCCGACTGGGCGGAGCGGGAGGGGCTGCGGCAGGAGTTCCGCGCGGCGCTCCGGCAGGGCCCCCTCACGTCCCGGACCGGTCCGGTCGACGGCCTGACGGCGGAGAAGGATCTCAGCCGTCACCAGCCGCACTGGGACGAGAAGGTCTGGACGTGGTACGACGCCAAGCTCGCGGGGCTGGAGCAGGAGTACGTCGAGGCGCGCACCGAGCGGACCGCGGACGGCCACGAGTGGGACCGGTCCGTCCGCGCCGCGGCGCAGCGGCTGACCGCCGTCGCCGCGCCGATGGCGCATCTCATCGGCCGGTTCTCGGAGTACAGCCACTCCTACGACTTCGCGCCCCACACCGAATGGAGCGCGGAGACCACCCGCTGGTTCGAGGCCGAACGGCACCTCCACCGCGCGCAGGCGATCGAGTCCCTGGAGCGCACCCCCGGTGCGTCGGCCGAGGTCAAGAAGGCGTACGCGGAGCGGATGGCCGTGCTGCGGCGCGGCGCCGAGCTGCGGGAGAACCCGGACCTGCTCGCCGACGCGTCCGCCCCCGCCACGCCCGTCCCGACGCATGCGGCGCCCGATGACTGGCGGACGGCGGTCATGCACGCCGCCGAGCATCAACTCCGGGCCGGATACGGCGAGTTGCTTGCCCAGGAGAACGAGGACGCCGCGCACCGGCAGCAGGTGCGCGAGAGCGTCGAGGAGTGGGCGCGGGACGGCGGCCGGCCGCTGTCGCCGCAGCAGGCGGAGCGGCTGGCCGAGGAGGCGTCCCGCATCCATGAGGACGGCGCCGCCCCGGAGGAGCTGCGGGATTCCGTCCAGGGCCGGATGACCCTGGACGCCGCGCGCGAGACCGCCCACGCACGGGGCCGTGCCGCCTTCGACCGCGCCGTGCGGTCCTGGAGCCGGGCGCTGCTCGCCCCCGGCGCCGCGTCCCCCGCCTTCGCGCTCGACGAGGAGCTGA
Source organism: Streptomyces sp. NPDC059080 (assembly GCF_042739975.1). NCBI lineage: Bacteria > Bacillati > Actinomycetota > Actinomycetes > Kitasatosporales > Streptomycetaceae > Streptomyces > Streptomyces sp. NPDC059080. The sequence goes on along the minus strand of NZ_JBHYGX010000001.1, from coordinate 141,639 downwards.
TCGCGCGGGTCGCGGAGGAGGAGTGGGAGCTGTTCGCGCAGCGGCTCGACGTCCACGTCCGGGCGACGTTCGCCTCCCCCGCGGACGCCCAGGGCACCCGTCTGTCCGCGAACGTGCGGGCCGGGGTGCAGCAGTTGCGGCGCCTCCTCGGCGAACTCCCCGACGACCTGGACCTGCGGGCGCTGCGGGTGTCGGAACTCCGGCGCGCGGAGCAGGAGTTCGACGACGCCGTCCGTGTCTTCACCGACCACCCGGCCGAGGAGCAGCGCACGCTGCTCGCGTCGTTCGGGGCGCAGGACACCACCCTCTCGCAGCCCGGGCTCGACGCCCTGCGCGAGCGGCACCTCACCGAGGTGAACACGGCGTTCTCCCGGCATCTGCGGCCGGACACCGTCGCGGCGGCACGCGGGGAGAGCCCCGAGGCGCTGGCGCGGTGGCAGCAGGTGTACGAGGCGACGGTGGCGGAGCTGCCGGCGCGGCTGACGCGCCAGGCCGCCCGCGAAGCGGTTTTGTCGCGTGCGCTCCAGGACGTCGCGGACGCCACCGCGCCGCTGGCCGAGAACGCGGACGCGGGGGCGTTCCTGCGGCACTTCCCCGCCCTGGCGCCCGCGCAGGCGCTCGCCGCCGCCGTCGCGTCGGTGCAGCACGCCACCGCGAGCGCGGTGAACGCCGCGTTCGACCAGGCCGTCGCCGATACCCAGGCCCTCTCCGGCTGGGAGGCCACGTACGCCGGGCTGGCCGGCGCCGATGTGGTCCACCCCCGGCTCGTGGCGGTCGCCGCCAAGGTGTCGGCGCTCTCCGGGGCCACGGCGGCGTTCGCGCAGGCGCTCACGGAATGGCGGGCCGCGAACCCCGGGCTCACGCTGTCCGACGAGGCGGTCGAACGGGCCGCGGCCGGTTTCCGCGAGCGCGCGGCGGCCGACTTCGACGCGTCCTTCGCCGGGGCGCACTCCGGACTCACGGAGCTGACCGGCGGCCTCATGGACTGGCGGCTGCGGTTCGCGCAGCTGGAGGAAACCCTCCCCGCCCACCTCCACTTCGAGGCCGAGGTCCCGGCCGTGCTGCGCGCCGCCGACACGGCGTTCGACGCCCTCGCCGGCCACCACACGCTCGACGAGACCACCCGCACCCGTCTCAGGGAGCGGTTCACCGACGACCTCATGACCGCCTACCTGCGGGTCTGGGCCCCGTACGACCTCGCGACGTCCTGGTCCCCCGACACCGCGGCCTCCGGCCCGGTGCCCGCCACGCAGTCCGGCTCCCCTTCCCTGATCGGCTTCGCGCCCGGGAAGGCGGCGTTCCACGAGGACGGGACCGCCCTGCACGAGGAGTTCCGCACCGCGCCCGACACGGCGCAGGACGCGGCCGTCCCGCACGCGGTGCCGCTGGTGTCCGGCCTGGCACGGCCGCTGACCCGGTCCCAGGCCGCCCAGGAGGAGCTGGCTGCGGCCGCGGACGCGGTACGGCAGGCCCGGTCGGAGCGGTCCGCGGAGCAGCAGGCGGCGCCCGAACACGCCACGTTCGAGGAGTTGTCGGCGCAGGCGGAGCAGCGCTTCACCACGGCGCGGGCGGAGTGGCAGGCGGCGCTGACCGCCGAGGCCGCCGCCGCGCTGCCGGCGCTCCGGGGCGACGCCGAGGAAACCGCGGCGGAGCTGCGCCAGGCGTCCACGGCACGTCAGGAGGCGCTCGGCGGCCTCGCGGCGGCCCACCAGGCGCACCGGCAGGCGCAGGTCGTGCTGTGGAGCAGGGTGTATGCGTACGCCGAGCTGTTGCGGGCCGGGCAGAGCACGCAGCCGCGCGCGACGGACGAGGCGCCGGCCACGGACGCGCAGCAGCAGAATCCGGCCGATGCCGATCCGGAGAAGGCGAAGGTGCGCCTGGCACAGGCGCAGACGGCCGAGCGGGAGGCGGCGACGCGGCTGGAGGAAGCCGGTCAGGACGCGCAGCGGGCCCACCGGACCTGGGCCGCGGCCCAGGAGAAGTCGGCAGCGGCACAGCAGCTGCTGGACGCCGCGACGCGGCGCACCGGTCTGTCCCCCGAGCCCGTGAACGCCCCGGCCACGCCGGTGATCGGTGAGTGGCTGCTCACGCCCGGCGCGGCGTCGCTCACGCAGTTCCCGACGACGGCCCCCACGGAGACGACGCACCGCCCGGTGACGGCAGTTCAGGTGCCGCTCGCCGTGGTGGAGGACGCGCTGGAGAGCGCCGGGGACCATGTCGCCGCCGCGCTCGACACGGACGAGGCGTACGCACGAGCGCAGTCGGACGTCGAGGCACGGCTGCGGGAGTACGACGCACTCGTCCGGACCGACCGGCAGGCCCGGCGCGGGACGCAGCCCGCGGACCAGGCCGCCCTGGACGAACTCGACGCGGACCTCACCGGGGCACGCACCCGGCTCGACGCGGCCGCGGCGGTCCTGCGGGACGCGTGGATGCGCCGGGACCAGGCGCAGCGGGCGGCGTTCGCCCACCTCACCACGGCGAAGGGGACCCTTGCGGTCGGCGCCCTGTCACCGCAGGCCGACGACTCGATCTACGCCCAGATCTTCGACGGCGCCGTCTCGTACGACGAACCCCAACAGCAGCCCGTCGACTCGATCTACGCCCAGATCTTCGACGGCGCCGTCTCGTACGACGAGCCCCAGCAGCAGCCCGTCCAGCTGCCCCAGGGCGTCGTTCCGGCTCCGGCGCAGGCCCTCGGCGCGGGGGCTCTCGTCCCTCTCGCCGGCCAGCAGTTCATCGCCGACTTCGTCGGTCACCTGAACGCGCCGGTCATCGACGTGCAGGCGCTGCACGCGCTGGTGGCCGGTCACGCCCTGCCCGCCGACGGCTTCGCCCGCGACGACTTCGACCGCGCGTTCCACCGTGTGACCGGCTCCACGGTCCCCGCCGGCCTCGCCTTCGTCGTGGGGAACCGCTCGCTCACCCCGGCGGACGCCCTACGGATCCTTGAGCACCTCTACGGACCGGTGGAACCGGACGCTCCGTGGAAACTCGATCTGCGCCACGTCGCCGAGGGCGTTCCGCTCTCGAAGCTGCCACAGGTCGAGGCGTACGCGCTGCGGCTCTCCCTCCTCCTGATCAGCGGTCTCGCTCCCCAGGCCCTGCGTATGGTCCAGGGGCTGGGCCGGGACCTGCGCAAGGTCTGGTCCGTCGAGGACGCCTACGAGAAGCTGGACGGGCGCGGCCTGCGGGACGCCCTGACCCTCGCCGGGCGCAGCACCAGTGACCCCCGGCTGTTCCAGCGAGGACTCGCCGAGACGTTCGGCGACGTCACCCGCTCGACGCCCGTCTCCGAGACGGTGGCGCAGCATTGGTACGAGCGGTTGACCACGCTGGAGTACCAGCATCCGCAGCACGGGGCGCGCCCCCTGCCCCACCGGCACCCGGAGGATGGGTGCTACCTCCGCGCGCACATGATCACGATGCAGCTCCGGCAATGGAACACGCACGTCCGCAAGCTCATGGCCGTCCGCACCGGCCCGCGACTGACCATCGCGTCCGCGCACGCCGAGGGCGCCGCCGCACAGCTCGGCACCCTGCCCGTGGAATGGGGCTACCACATCGCCGCGGCGATCCCTGTCCAGGACGCGGCAGGCGGGACCACGCTGAGGGTGCTGGACCCCGCCCTGGAGCTCGGGCCGCTGACCGTCGATGAATGGCTGAAGGCCATCGGAGTCGATCCGCAGAATCCGACGTTGGAGCGGCTCACCGGCTCGATCGCCGAGGTGAGGGCTCATGTCGGCGAGCACATCTACGAGTACCCCGACAAGTGGGTGCGGATCGACGAGCTGGACGCCCCCGCCCCTGGCCGCACCCTCGTGGTGGAAACCGAGGCACACGCCTACGACTACGGGGACATCACGCCGGGCACCGAGGCGATGCGCTCGCTGCGGGGAGCGGACGAGTTCCACCGGCATGACGGTGTGGGCACGCTCGAACGCCACACGGTCCAGCACATCCAGCGCACCCGCCTGCACCAGGTCCGGCAAGGCATCCAGCGACACCTCAACGGCGGCGACGCGCCGTCACCGCAGTGGGCCGCAGAGACCTACACCGCCCTGACCAACGACCGCCTGCTGCCCGGGAACAGCCCGCTGGCGCAGGAGCTCCGCAGGCTGCTGCCGGCCGGACACCCCGCCGCCCTCCGGAGCGACGTTCTCGCTCCGGCGCAGGCCCTCGGCGCGGGGACTCCCCTCTCCCTCGCCGAGCAGCAGTTCATCGTCAACTTCCGCAATCGCCTGGCCGCGCCGGTCGTCGACGTGCAGGCGCTGCACGCGCTGGTGGCCGGTCACGCCCGGCCCGCCGACGGCTTCGCCCGCGACGACTTCGACCGCGCGTTCCACCGTGTGACCGGCTCCACGGTCCCCGCCGGCCTCGCCTTCGTCGTGGGGAACCGCTCGCTCACCCCGGCGGACGCCCTACGGATCCTTGAGCACCTCTACGGACCGACGGCGCAGGACGGTCTGTGGGACATCGATCTGCGCCACGTCGCCGAGGGCGTTCCGCTCCCGAAGACGCCGCAGGTCGAGGCGTACGCGCTGCGGCTCTCCCTCCTGCTGACCGACGGCCACGCTGCCCAGGCCGTGGACATGGTCCGGGGGCTGGGCCGGGACCTGCGCAAGATCTGGTCCGTCGAGGACGCCTACCAGAAGCTCGACAGGCGCGGCCTGCGGCACGCCCTCGCCCTCGCCGGGCGGCGCACCAGCGAGTCTCCGCAGCTCCAGCACCAGATCGGCGAGGCGTTCGGCGAGGTCACCCGCGCGACGCCCGCCTCCGAGACGCTGGCGCGGCAGTGGTACGAGCGGTTGGCGACGCTGGAGTACCAGCATCCGCAGCACGGGGCGCGTCCCGTGCCCCACCGGCACCCGGAGAACGGGTGCCACCTCCGCGCGCACATGATCACGATGCAGCTCCAGCAATGGAACACGCCCGTCCGCAAGCTCATGGCCGTCCGCACCGGCCCGCAACTGACCATCGCGTCCGCGCACGCCGAGGGCGCCGCCGCACAGCTCGGCACCCTGCCCGTGGAATGGGGCTACCACATCGCCGCGGCGACCCCCGTCCAGGACGCGGCAGGCAGGATCACGCTGAGGGTGCTGGACCCCGCCCTGGAACTCGGACCGCTGACCGTCGATGAATGGCTGAAGGCCATCGGAGTCGATCCGCAGAATCCGACGTTGGAGCGGATCACCGGCTCGCTCAGCGACGTGAGGGCGCACATCGGCAAGCACCTCGACGAGCACCCCGACAAGTGGATGTGGTTCGACGAGCGGGGAACCCCCGCCCCCGGCCGCACCCTCGTGGTGGAAACCGAGGCACACGCCTACGACTACGGGTCTCTCTTTCCGGACCAGAAGGCGGCGCGCTCGCTGCGGGGAGCGGACGAGTTCCACCGGCATGACGGTGTGGACACGCTCGAACGTCACACGGTCCAGCACATCGAGCGCACCCGCCTGCACGAGGCCCGGCAAGGCATCCAGCGACACCTCAACGGCGGCGACGCGCCGTCACCGCAGTGGGCCGCAGAGACCTACACCGCCCTGACCAACGACCGCCTGCTGTCCAGGAACAGCCGTCTGGCGCAGGGGCTCCGCAGGCTGCTGCCGGCCGGACATCCCGCCGCCCTCCAGGGCAACGCGACGATCGAGTCCTCGCCCGAGTTCTCCGATGAAGAGTTCTCCGACGCCGAGTTCTCCGACGAAGATTTCTCCGACGCCGGGCCCTCCGCCCCCGTCGACGAATTGGATGCCTACTTCGACTTCACTGGCGCCTCGAACCTGACGGCTCCCCCTGGTCAGCAGCCGCTCGCCCCCTCCGGTGCCCACGCGTCCGGCCAGGTCCCGCGCGGCTCCGCGCCGGCCTGGGACCTGCCCGCCCTCCGCCCCCAGGGCACCGCGCTGTCCCGTCCGGTGGCGGTCGCCCCGGCCCGGACGATCGGCGGCTGGCTGCGGAACACCGGCGCGAGCGCGCGGGAGGCGGAGCTGACCCGCCGGTTCGGCACGCTCATCGGTGCCGGATCGAGCAGTGGCTACCACTTCGACCACGCGATGCTGGACCGGATCGAGCAGGTCCTCGGCGCCCTGCCGCGCCGCGATGTGGAGGACAACCCGCAGCTCACGGCGGTCACCGGCAACACGACCGGGACGCCCGTGAGCGCCTACCGGTCCGACGACCGGGCCGTCCGCCTCACCCACCCGTTCCGCATGCCGTCGTGGCTGGGCACCCGGCCCGACCTCGACGACGCCGCGCTGCGATGGTGGAAGGACCTCGTCACGGCCGGTGGCCACCAGGACCTGACCACCCCCGACCTCCTCGCTCCCACCGGGGCGCCGCGCCAGATCTCCGGCGTGCCGCCCCGCGGCAACCTCGTCGAGTGGGTCCTGCGGCACGAGGTGGGCCGCTCCGTCGACGCCCGGACGGGCTGGGCGCAGGAGCACGCCCACAAGCCGGAGTTCGGCGGCTGGCGGACGTACACCGACGGGGAGATCTCCGAGGTCGCCACGGCGTTCCTCGCCCTCGCGGACCTCACCGCCGCCACCTACACCCCGGCCACCCCGGACGCCAGGACGTTCGACGGTCTTCTCGCGGAGGTGACGTCCCGGATCACGCCGACGGCACAGGCCGAGGGACCGGACCCGCAGCGGATCGCACGGATCCCCGAGCAGCTGGCCGACGGTGACGCGGAGCGGTTCGGGAAGCTGACGGCCATGGTCACCCTCCTGCGGGACGCCATGGCACAGCCGTGGACGCGGGACGGCGGCGGCGCGGGCCTGCTGGAGCACGACGGGCGCATCTACCAGACCCACCGGGAAACCGGCGCGTGGCTCAGCTACTCCGCCGCCGCCCGCGCCCACGCGGTGTCCGCCTACCAGTTCGCCACGCCCGGTGCGTGGTTCGCCGAGGCGTACGCGGCCTACCACGCCCCGCAGATGACCAGCCCGCTGCGGGAGCTGCTGCACCCGAGCGTGCGGGAGTGGTTCCGGCACGAGGCCGAGCTGCCGGAACTGGAGCTGGAACTCGCCGAGGACAGCGCCGAGGAGACGGAGCTGGAGCTGACGACGTCGGACGGTGTGCAGGTCAACGCCTCCGACATCGACAACCTCCTCATCGTCTCCCCCGGCTCCCTGCGGCCGGCCGGCCGCTCCTTCCACACCTCCGACGACGTGCGGGAGCGGCTGCTCACCCACACCGATCTCGACCTCACCAGGCGGCACTTCGCGCACTTCGACCCCGAGCGGCAGGTCCGCCTCCCGGACGGGGACGGCGCGCAAACCGTCCGGCACACGGTGTCCGAGAGCGACCTGGACACCGTGCCCTGGCAGGCGGGCGACGACCTGTACCTGGCGCTGCTGCACGGGGAGAAGGGCTGGCTGACCGTTCCGGTGAACGGCAAGCCCGTCCGGATGTCGGGCACGTCGTTCGGCCGGGCGCTGCGGCGGCGCGACAGCGTCGTCGCGCTGAAGGAACGCGCGGGGAACAAGGCGTGGATCCTGCTGGCCGCCTGTGAGGCGGCGGCCACCGACGCGGCGGGCAACTCCATCGCGCAGCAGATCGCGGACGCCACCGGCATGAACGTCGTGGCGCCGACCACCAAGGTGGCCGCCACCCCGCACGTCAAGGAATTCAGCTTCCTCCTCTACCACGACGCCCAGGGCAACCGCGGCACGTGGCGCACGTTCACCCCGCGGAACGCGGCGGCCACCTCGGCGGCGCGCGACGGCGGCGCCGTGACGGCGACGGCCGGGGCCCTGGTGCCGCCCGCCGTGCTCGACGTGCCGCGGCCGGTCCCCCCGTCCGAGCGGGCGCTGCCGCAGGACACCGCTGAGGAGACGCCGCAGAACGAGGACTCGGCGTCGCTCGGCCTCGACGAGGCCGCGCTCCAGGCGGAGCGGGACGGCGGCGTCCGGCCGGTGGCTGAGGGCCTGACGGCCGTCGGCCCGCAGCAGCCGCACTTCGGCTGGCTGGGCGACCGGATGACGCGCAGCGTCCTGGCCCCCCTGCGCGCCACCGACCTGACGGAGCTGTACGACGCGCTCCACCCCGCGGAACGGTTCGGCCCCGGCCGCGCCGTCTCCCGGCTCATCGCCGTGCGCCGACTGGTCGACCTGGCCACGCGGGAGGCCGGGCACGCGCCGGACCTCCTGACGCCCGCGGTGCTCGACGGGCTCGTCCGGCAGGTCTTCCCCGGCGTCACGGCCGACGAGGCGAGCCGTCTGCTGCTCGTCACCGTCGCGCAGAGCGCCACGCAGCGGCAGCCCCTCACCGTGGCGAGCCTCCGCCAGGCCGGGGGCCGCCTCCGGGCCGTCGGCGTCATCGACGTCGGTATGCCGCTGGCCCAGTCGCCGACCACCCCGGACCAGGTGCCGGGCGCATCGGCGGCCGGATCGACGCAGCCGTCGGACCTCCTCGGCCAGTGGCAGAGCGACCGGTACCGCCAGGCCGCCGTGGCGCGCGGCAACGCGCCCCGGGCCGCGGTCTCGGAGATCACCGAGCAGCTCCGGACGGCCGGTCGAGGCGCGGCTTCGCTGATGCGCTTCGGCACCGCGCGTCCCCCGCTGCGCGCCGTCAACCTCGGCGACCGGGTGCTGTGGACCGAAGCCGGTAGCTCCCTGTGGCGTGACGATCCCGCTCCGCTGCTCCCCGCCGGGCCGGTCACCGTCGACTCCGTCGACGTGGACGCCCACGGCAGGCTGCTCGTGGCGCCGTCCGGGCCGGTCCAGGAAGCCGGCCTCTTCCCCGAGCTCCTGGCCGACCTCGACGCGCTCCGCGCCCTCGACGCCGCGGCCCCCTCGTCCAGCGGCACCCTCCAGGACACCCGGGACCTCCTCCCCGCGGCGACCGCGGCCGAGGAGAACGACGAGCACGACGACGCGGCCGAGGGCCTGATCCACGAAATCGTCCACCTCACCTATTCGCTGCCCGCGGGCCTGACGGTGAGGCCCGTCGGCGAAACGGCCGAGGAACTCGACGTCGAGGCCCAGGACGAGTCCGGCAGGACCGGTGACCGGACCGTCGGCGAGCTCCACGACGAGACCGACGACGAGAGCGACGACGAGAGCGGCATCTACGAGCTCTTCGAGTTCCCCGTGCTCGTCCCGGCCTCCCTCCCGGCCACGACGGAGTACGGCCTCACCGTCCCGGTGGTCGAGGAGATCCAGCCCTACGAAGAGCTGCACGTGACCTTCCCGGACACCCCCGTGCCGCCGGTCGGCTTCGGCGTCGAGCGGGTCGCCGGGCAGTCGGCGCAGTTCCCGCTCGGCCTGTTCGGCTCCGTCGTCTCCTTCGGCGACATCCGCTTCGACGGCAGCGTCCTGCCCGGCGGCCCGCCCTCCGGCGTCCTCGGTGACCTGGTCGCCTCGCTGCTGCCGACCACGGACGAGATCGACGAGGCGCTCCACAGCCGTCTGACGTCCTCGGTGCGCGCCCAACTCGGCGCGTATCTCGACCGGTTGGGGGCGAACAACCTCTCCCGGCGTCTCGTCGACGGCGGTCTGACGATCATCGTGCCCGGCGGCTTCCTCCAGGCCGAGCACACCATCCTCGTCCGGCTGACCGGCATCCAGCGCGACCGCGCCACCCACACCACCTCGCCCTACCGGCCGTACGGCGAGAAGCTGATCGGCCCGCAGGAGGCGACCACCAACCGTTCGACGGGCAGTTCGGAGAGCGCCGGTGCCTCCGTCGGCCTGAGCGCCGCCGTCAAGGTGCCGCTCGCACCGGGCAACGTCCCGGTCACCCCCAAGGCGAGCGTCGGCCTGTCGTCGTCCCGCTCGTACGACCAGAGCCGGAGCACCAACGCGTACACCAACCCGTCGCTGGGCTACAGCGGCGAGCTGTCGCACTTCACCTTCGCCGGCGTCCAACTGGAGGTCATCACGGGGGGCCCCGGGGTGCCGGTGCAGCACCGGACTCGCTCGGAGCAGGGCGAGCTCCTCGTCGCCTTCCCCGTCGAGCTGGTGGAGCCGGCCACGAACCGCACCGTCACGCCGTGGCACGCCACCCTGCCCATCGGCGCGCCCGACGCGCTGCGCCGCCGGTTCACGCAGGAGGTCCTGCGGTTCTTCTCCATCGGGCAGCACATCGGCGGCCTCGGGCGCCTACGCGAACAGTTGCTCCACGCCTATGTCCCCGACACCCGGCCGGGCAGCCCGCTCCATGAGTACGTGCACAACCGGCTCGGCGAACTGAGCATGCTCAACGATCTCGCCCGCATCCTGAACGGCGGGATGACCCTGCCGCCGGTGCCGCTCAACGACGGCCGGATGTTGCAGGGCGGGCTGTCGGGGCAGGTGACCGGCGTCGAGCGGATCGGCGACGCGAGCGCGCTGCCGACCGTGCTCAACCTGCGCTGGCTTGAGCTTCAGGGCGCCTCCGCCTCCACCGGCGGCGGCTTCTCCTTCACCGCCGGCGCCACCCCCTCTGCGGGCACCGCCCTGCCCGCCCTCCAGTTCCCGGTGACGCTCGACGTCGGTACGTCCGCGTCGTTCAGCTCCGCGGGCGACACCGGCGGCGGGCGCTGGCACAGCGCCCGCTTCAACGGCCGGAGCGTGCCTTTCCTGCTGACCGTCCGGCTGGAGGCCGGTGTGCGGACCCTCGGCGACGACCTCGGCCGGGAGTTCGCCGAGAACGTCGCGGCCGTCGTGCGGGTGCCCGAGGAGCTCGCCGACGCCTTCCAGGACGCGCTGCGCCGCATCGTGGACGACGAGAGCCAGGGCCTCCTGCCCCGCGCCCCGCTGCCCGTCACGTACGCGCCGCAGCAGGACGCCCCGGAGCCGGTGATCCCGGACGAGCTGACGCAGCCGACGGGCAGTTCGGGTCTGTACGGCCCGGTCGGACTGTCCCGCCTGACGCGGCACGGGCACCACACGGATGTCCGGGAGCAGCTGCGCGAGCAGTTCCTCCATGAGCGGCGGTCCACCGGCGCGCCGGAGTGGACCGCGGCGGAGCTGGTGGCCCTGGAGACGTTCCTGGACACCCATTTCCACACCCAGTCGCTGAGTGCCCGCTTCACGGAACTGTTCGGCGACCGGGACGCGTCCGCCGCCCTTGAGGAGCAGGGGCTGCGCCGTACCTTCGCCCGGCCGCTGGCCGACGGGGGGACCGAGTCCGTCCACTTCCAGGTGCGTGCCGAGCGGGTGCCCGTCGTGCCCGGGGAGGCCATCGCACCGCTGTCCGCCGTCCATCTGCCCCAGGCCGGGTTCGACCTGTGGCCCAGCGCCATGCGGGACTTCGCCAACTCCCAGTCGCACAGCACCAAGCTGGCGCTGAGCGTGGGCGTGTCGAGCGGCTGGGGCCCCCACGTCGGTCACGGGAGCGAGGTGAAGCTGTTCTCCCACGGCCACACCGCCAAGCAGGGCCTGACGTCCTACGCATATCTGCTGTCCGGCCTCAACTACGCGGGCCCCGCCCACCAGTTGACGTACCAGGTGCGGTTGGTCACGTCCGTGACCGTACGGAAGGTTCCGGCGCCCGGCCTGACCGGTGCGGTGCACCGTCTGGTGCGCGCGCTGCGCCCCGCACCCTCCGGCGGCGTGGCGCAGACCGTCCCGTCGCTCACCCAGCCGCGGGTGATCGAGGCCGAGGCGCGCTGGCTTATCCCGGCGACCACACCGGTCCCGGCCGCGCAGGCACCCGTCACCGAAACGCCGGCGGACGGCGTCCCGGTCACCCTCACCCAGCACGACCGGGTGCTCGGCGTGTCCGGCATCACCGCACTGCGCAGGCGCGCCCTGGAACTGCTGACGGCGCACGGCGTCCCGTCCCACCAGGCACGGACCCATCTGGAAACGGCCCTCACCCACGACCAGTTGGTGGCAATGCTGCACACCGGCGCCGGTTCGGCGGCCACCCAGGTGGTCCTGGACGGGGCCCTGACCAACCGCCGGGTCCGGCTGCTCTTCCGCGCGGAGATCACCGACGTGGTGGACGCCGGCGAGCCGGTCACGCTGTCGACGATGGACCTCGCGGAGTACTCCGCGGGCTTCTCCGACGTGGGCAGCGTCACCACCAACCACCTCAACCACTCCCACTCCGCCACCTTCGCCGGTGGTTCGGGGGACACGACGGGCGGGCTGGGGTACGGGCAGTCCTTCTCCCCGAGCAAGGGCCGCAGCCTCGCGGAGATCACCAACGTCTGCCCGGGCAGCTTCGTGGCGCGCGGCGCGCTGCCGCACCGTCCCCGTACGGGACGGGTCGTGTGGCATCTGACGGTGCAGTCCAAGAACGTCAACCTGCTCCGCGACTGGTCTCCGGAGGTTGAGAACGATCAGGTGGTGGTCCCGCAGGGCATCACCTTCCTCACCCCGCAGTGGCCGACCATCGACCCTGCCGAGGAGCGGACGGTCCCGGACACGCTGCCGGTCACCGCGCTGCCGCCGGCGTCGGTCAGCGAACGCTTCCTGCCGTCCGCCGACGAGAGGGACCTGGCGGAGGCCGAGCAGCACGGGTACGACCTGGAGAGCCCCGCCACCCTCAGCCAGAAGGTGATGGCGGAGGTCGGGGAGCTCCTCACCACCCACGCCAGGACCGCCCTGGACTCCCAGTGGACGCCCCAGACCCCGGGCACGGCGCTGTCCGGCACCCTGGACACCGTCCTCACCCCGCGCACCCTGCACGCGATGGCCGACGCCATGGCCGGTGCCGGGATGGTGCTGCACACCACCGTGCCCGGGGCCGGGCACACCACCCACCTGCAACTGGTGTTCCGCCTCCACCGCGACCCCGAAGGACGGGGCGCGCACTTCACCCACCGGCTCGCGCCCGGCACCGTCAGCCGCTACACCCAGTGGAACACCCGCCAGGAACTCGGGGTCAGCCGCGGCACCGCGAGGGGCCACTCGCTCAGCCCGATGTTCTCGGGCGGCTCGGCGTCGTTGGGCCACTCGACAAGCACGTCGCAGAGCCTCAGCACGAGTGTCCTGACGCGCCGCCACGACGGATACACCGTCTCCGGCACCCTGGCCACCTTCCGGCTGGACGGCGTGCTGGAGATCAGCCTCCGCCGGGCGGTGGTGCCGTCCCGGGGCGTCAACACCCTCAGCCTCGACCTGGCCCGCCAGACCGCCCGCGCCTTCCAGACGATGAGCCGGCCCGCCGGGCCCGCGGGGCGGGTCACGCTGCGCGAGGAGATCACCGTCCCGCTGGCGCAGCTGCCGGACCACCTGCCCACCACGCGGCGGCCGCGGCCCGTCGTCCACCAGCTGATCGCCCCGAGTCCGGACACCGACCTCGCGCGCGCCCACCGGTTCGCGATCACCGCTTCCGAACTGTCCCTCAAGTCCGTGAGCGTGGTCTTCAACCCCGACGCGGTACGGCAGTTGTTCGATCAGGTGACGGCGGCGCTGCGGAACCACGGCGCGAACCTCGGCGACCTGGTCCGCGACGGGCAGTTCTCGCAGGACGGCCTGCACCGCTACTTCGACCCGCACGTCCTCACCCGCCATGCGCTGCTCCACGGCCTCACCGGCACCCCGGCCACCGTCGGCCCGGCGCTGCGCAGCCTGGGCGGCCCCCTCACCGACACCACCGGTGTGCTCGACATCGCCGTGCTGCCCGCCACGCAGGGCGCGTCGCTCGGCTGGCACCCGGGGACGTCCGAGCGCAGCGACTACGGCTCCCAGAACAACGGGATGTCGTTCGGCACCAGCCAGGGGCAGAGCCTCTCGCTCGGCTGGGGCCAGGGCGTCCCGCTGGGAGAGGGCCAGCAGGCGCCGGTCGCCACAGTGACCGGCCCCATGTCGTTCAACCGCTCCGCCGGCCAGTCCGTCAGCAGCTCCGGCTGGGCGATGAGCCGCGTCGACGGCACCGCGCAGACCACCCTCTGGCACACCCATGACTTCGCGGACGCCTACGTCAAGGTGACGATCCACGGCGCCAACGAGCGCGGCGCGCTCCGCTACGGCGGCGAAAGCCTCAGCGTCGTCTTCCGGGTGTCGGATCTGCTGGCCCTGCGGTACTCGCCGGAGGCCACCCTGCTGGGCCTCGGCGACGTGCCGCGCACCGCCATCCACACGCCGTCCGGCCGTTTCGTCCCGCCGCGCAACGCGGCGGACCGGCAGGACCCCCTCCTGACGGACCTGGTACGGGCCCAGCGGATCCCGGCCACCCCGGGCGTCCTGCTGTGGCGTGTCCAGGCGGTCGACGACACCAGCGTCCTCGCGTACGGCACGCGCCAGACGCACGAGGAGTTCGAGGCGGCGTACGTCCGCGACGAACTGGCCGCGGACCCGGCCACAGCGGCGTACACCGTGACGTGGGGGCAGACCGGTACGGACGGTTACGTCCACGTCACCGCGCAGGCACCCCCGGTCGACGTGGCGGAGACCACCGACGCCGAGGAACCGGACACGTCGACGCGGACCACCTCCCTCCAGGTGAACGCCGCGCAGCCAGTGCGGAACCTTGCCAGTGCGCTGGCGCTGCCGGCGGACGCGTTGCCGGACCTCGTGGCGCTCACCGAGCGGCTGGAGGCCGTGCCGTACGCACTGCTGCGCCTGGGCCTGACCGGCCGGTCGGCAGCCGAACTGGTGCGACTGACACGTGAGTTGGGCACCATTCCGCTGGCGTTGACCGAGGTCGCGGATGCCCACGACGTCACCCCGCAGGAACTGCTGGCGTCCGGCGCGCAGGGGCGGATCGAGCTCGCTTCCCAGATTCTGCGGTGGCCCCCGTTCCTCGGTGCCGGCGCCGAGGCCGACCGTCGTCGGGCGGACCGGGACCACGCGGTGAGGCGCGTGACGAGGTCACTGTTCCTGGGAGGACCCGCAGCGGCACGCACGGCTGCGGAAGCCGCCTCGCAGACACAGCGTGAGGAGGGCCTCGCCGCCCTGCTCCAGCAGGTGCAGGGCCCTCTCACCGAAGAGCAGCGCGCCACGTTCCTCACCACCGAGCAGCGCGCCGCGTTCCTCTCGGGCGAGCCGGTGACACTGGCCGACGGGCAGCGCACCCGTCTGCCCCAGGACATGCCGGGCACCGTCAGGTCCTGGATCGGCACGGAAGACCAGCGCGGGCAGCGCACCAACTCCCGGGAACTGGTGGACCTCGCCCACGACCTCGACCTCCCCGAAGAGGTGCGGCCCCATCTGGCGGACCTCGCCGAACAGCTCGGTGCCGTACCGCACGACCTGCTCGACCTGAACCTGACCGGCCAGGCAGCAGCACACCTCGTGACCATGACCCAGGTACTGGGCCTCGTTCCCCACGCACTGCCCCAGATCGCGGAGTTGTACCGCACGACTCCGCAGGAGCTGGTGGCGGCCGGCGCACAGGAACACATCTGGCTGGCGTTCCGGGTCCTGAAGTGGCCCTCGATCCACGGTACCGACGCCGAGGCCGACCGACGCCGGACGAGCCTGAACACCGCGGTCGACCAGGTGATACGGGCATTCCTCGTGGAGGGTCGCGAGACTGCGCGCGCGATGGCGGCAGCCGCTTCGGACCACCAGCGTGAGGAAGACCTCGCCGCCCTGCCCGAGCAGGTGCAGAACCTGCTCACGGACGAGCAGCGCACCACCTTCCTCACGGGCCGGCCGGTGACGCTGACCGACGAGCAGCGCACCGGTCTGCCCGAGGGCACACCGGACACCCTCACGCCCTGGCTCGGCACGGAAGGCCGGCGCACACAGCGCCACGCGGCCGATGCCCGCACACTCGCCGCAGAGCTGGGCGTCGCTCAGCAGGCGGCGTTCAGCCTGCAGCACGTCGTCAACCTCCTCGGCCTGCAGGGCGAACAGCGCAACCTGCTTCACGTGCTCGACGGCCACCTCAAGAACCTTGAGGCGCAGGGCGACGCCCTCCGCTGGAGGGACCGGGACTTCGGCGTGCTGTTGGCGCAGCACGGCATCAGCGTCCGCGACGTGATCGCGGACGGCGGAACCGAGACCTCCCACGTCCTCTCGCTGCTCACCGCGCTCGACACCTGGGGCGCCGGGATCGAGGAACTCCCCGAACTCGCCGAGTACCTGGCGGTTCACGACACGCAGGCACCCCAGCTGCCGGAGAACAGCTACGCCGAGGCAACACCCGAACAGCGCCGCGCACTGTGGCAGTACGCCGCCGAGCACAGCGAAGCCCTCGTCCCGGCCGTCGACACCTGGCGCACCGACAAGGAACTGAGGCTGGAGCTGGGGCTGACCCGGGAACGGTTCGACGCACTCAACGACGAGGCCCGCCACCCCTGGTTCCACGCCCAGGAACTGGTGGACCTCGCCCGCAACCTCGACCTGGCCGCAGGGGCGCGGCCTCACCTGGTCGACCTCGCCGAACAGCTCGGTGCCGTGCCCAGCGACCTGCTCGACCTGGGCCTGACCGGCCAGGCAGCAGCACACCTCATGGCCATGACCCAGTTCCTGGGTGAAGTGCCCCTCGCACTGCCCCAGATCGCGCAGACGTACCGCACGACTCCGCAGGAGCTGGTGACGACCGGCGCGCACGAACACATCTGGATGGCTTTCCAGATCCTGAAGTGGCCCTCGATCCACGGTACCGACGCCGAGGCCGACCGACGCCGGACAGCCCTGGGCGACGCGGTCCATCAGGTGGTACGGGCATTCCTCGTGGAGGGTCACGAGGCAGTACCCGCGGCGGCGGCAGCCGCTTCGCACCAGCAGCGTGAGGAAGACCTCGCCGCCCTGCCCGAGGAGGTGCGGGACCTGCTCACCGAAGAGCAGCGCACCACCTTCCTCAAGGGCGAGCCGG
Source organism: Streptomyces sp. NPDC059080 (assembly GCF_042739975.1). NCBI lineage: Bacteria > Bacillati > Actinomycetota > Actinomycetes > Kitasatosporales > Streptomycetaceae > Streptomyces > Streptomyces sp. NPDC059080. Next base: position 124,941 of record NZ_JBHYGX010000001.1, on the reverse strand, counting down.
TAACGCTCACCGACGGGCAGCGCACCGGTCTGCCCGAGGACGCACCCCACACCCTCACGCCCTGGCTCGGCACAGAAGCCCAGCGCAAGCAACGCCAGACGCACGACATCCACGCACTCGCCGCAGAGCTGGGCGTCATCCCGGACCTGGGGTTCAGCCTTCTGCACCTCGTCGAACTCCTCGGCCTGCACGGCGAACAGCGCAACCTGCTCCAGGTGTTCAAGGGCCACCTCCAGAACCTCGCGCCGCAGGCGCAGGTCCTCCTCCGCCGGAGGAATCAGAACCCCGGCGTGCTGCTGGCACAGCACGGCATCGACGTCTTCCGCCTGATCAGGGGCGGAAGCGAAACCTCCCACGCCCTCTCCCTGCTCACGGCGCTCCACACCTGGGACGCCGGGATCGAGGAACTCCCGGAACTCGCCGAATACCTGACGGCTCACGACACACAGGCACCCCAGCTGCCGGAGAACAGCTACGCCGAGGCAACACCCGAACAGCGCCGCGCACTGTGGCAGTACGCCGCCGAGCACAGCGACGCCCTCACCCCGGCCGTCGCCGCCTGGCGCACCGCCCAGGAACGGGGTCTGGGGCTGACCCGGGAACGGCTCGACGCACTCAACGACACCACCAGCCACCCCTGGTTCAGCGCCCGGGAACTGGCGAACCTCGCCCACCACCTCGCCCTCCCCGAAGAGGTACGGCCCCACCTGGTCGACCTCGCCGAACAGCTCCGCGCCGTGCCGCACCACCTGCGCGCCTTCCGCCTGACCGGCCAGGACGCAGCACGCCTCGTGGCCCTCGCCCAGGCAGTAGGCGGAATCCCGCTGGCGTTGTCCCAGGTCGCCACGGCCATCAACCTCACCCCGCAGGAGCTCCTGGCCTCCGCCGAGCAGACGCGGGCCTGGCTGGTGTCCCAGTTCCTGCGGTGGCCCGCGACCCTCGGCCCCCACAACGATGCCGAGACCAACCGTCGCCGGGCAGGGCTGAACACCGCGGCCCGCCAGGTGGAGACGGCACTGTTCCTCCACGGCATGCAAGAAGCGCGCACCGCGGCGGCAGCCGCTTCGCTCCGCCAGCGTGAGGAGGACCTCGCCGCCCTGCCCCAGCAGGTGCAGAACCTGTTCACCGAAGACGACCGCGCCACGTTCCTCACGGGCAATCCGGTGGCGCTCTCCTATGAACAGCGCACCGCCTTCCTCGCCGCCGCACCCGTAAGGCTCACCGAGGAAGAGGGCGCCGCACTCCTCGCCCGCCAACTCGTGACGCTCACCGAGGACCAGCGCGCCGCATTCCTCGCCGGCGAACCTGTCAGGTTCCCCACCGAGCAGCGCACCGCGCTCCTCGCCAGCCGGCCCTTGGCACTCACCAACGAGCAGCGCACCGCACTTCTCCGCGGCCGACCCGTCACGTTCACCGTCGAGCAGCGCACCGCATTCCTCGCCGCCGAACACACCACGCTCACCGACGAGCAGCGCACGGCGTTCCGCGACGGCCGAGCCGTGACGCTCTCCGGCGAGCAGCGCACCGCACTCCTCGCCGCCGAACTCGTTCCGCTCACCGAAGAGCAGCGCACCACGTTCCTCGCCGGCGAACCCATGAGGCTCGTCGACGCGCTGCGGGCCGGCCCGCCCATGGAGGCGCCGGCGACCGTCGACTCCTGGATCGGCACGGAAGACCAGCGCGCGCAGCGCCCCATGGACTTCCGCCGGGCCCTCAGCCACATCGACCGCGAAGGCATGGTGATCAACCCGGCACCGGAGGCCGCCACCGGCGTCCGCCGGCCGGCCTACACCAGCGTCTTCGAGCTGCCCGAATACAGCATCAATCCCCCTCCGGCACGGGAAGACCTCGCGCCGTTGCCCGTATCCGACATGGTCGCGTCCGCCCTGCGCCAAGAACACGGCGACGTACTCACCGGCTTCACCACCGAGCAGGTTCTGCGCCTGGGCACCCTGCACCACATGCTCGACATCTCGATGGACGAGTTCGCCACCCTGGCCCGGACAACGGGCGACGTCCCGGACCCGGAAGCCCTCCAGGAATCACTCGACGCCCTCGGACTGAGCGACACCCCCCGCGCCCTCTACCAGGTGCTCAAGCACCGCCCCATGCGGCTGGACATACTCCACTCCCTCGCCGCACCCGACGTTCTGCGGAACCTGTTCGCCCCTCTGGCCCACCCGCAGATCCAGGACTCCGACCCAGAGGTGCAGCAGGTCGTCGAAACGCTCGACGAACTCGCCCAAGCCCCCACCCATCAGGGAAGGGTCGCCGGCCTCCACTGGTCGGAACAGACAGGACTGCTCAACGACGAGGACTCCGCCGTTGAGCACTTCCTCCACGTCTTCGGCCTCCCGGACTCCGTGCGGAACGTGTGCGTCCTCCGGGATTACGCCACCCTTGCGGGGGCTCGCGGACCGCAGGACCGTGCCTGGCTGTTCCGGGCCCTGTCCGACCCCGCGTTCACCGGCCCCGGCAACGCCCGTCACCGGCAGTGGACCGGACGATGGCTCTCGCCGCTGCACGTGCTCACCCTGATGTCCTGGCACCAGTTCGACGAGATGCGCAACGAGGACTTCGCCACGTTCCTCGGACGGATCGACAGCACCGTGGACAACAGGGCGCTCCACATGCGGATGGACATCCGGACCGAGCTCCGGCTGGCTCCCGGCGGGCGCGCGTTCATGGCGGCGATGGAGGAGGAAGTGGCCCTCCGGGCAGGCCGCATCGGCAACGAAGGCGGGGACCGGAACGCCGAGGAGTACCAGGGTCTGGTCAACAACGGCATCATGCTCGTGGACATCGCCGACTACGTCCACGAGGCCGGCGCGCACAACGACCTGATCCACGCCCTCTACGAGTTCAGCGCGGACGCCGACCGGCCCGTGGTGAACGAGGTCCGCGCACTCGCCGCACAACTGCACGTCGACCCGGCCGTGGCGGCCAACCTCCTGCACGTCGCCCACACCCTCGGCCTGCAAGACGAACAGCACCACCTGCTCCACGCGTTCAAGGACCACCTCCAAGACCTCGCGGCGCAGGGCAACACCCTCATCGAGTGGCTGGACAGAGAGTTCGACGCGCTGCTGGTGAAGTACGGCTTCAACGCCGTAGACGTGCACTCGCGCAACGAAAATGAAGGCCACCGCCTCATCTCGCTGCTCACCGCGCTCCACACCTGGGACACCGGTTTCGACGAACTCGCGTCACTCCTCGTGTACCTGACGCAACACCACCCCCAGGCACCTCAGCTGAGGCCCGACCGCTCCGGCAACTGGGCGCCCGGGCAGCTCCGCGAGCTGTGGGAGTACGCCGTCGCGCACCGCGATGCCGTCATCCCGACCGTCGCCGCCTGGCGCGCCCAGGAACTGGGACTGCACCAGGAACGGTTCCACGCACTCAACGACACCACCCGCCACCCCTGGTTCCACGCCCGGGAACTGGCGAACCTCGCCCGCACCCTCGCCCTGCCCCACCAGGCGCGGCCCCACCTGGTCGACCTCGCCGAACAGCTCGGTGCCGTGCCGCACGGCCTACGTGCCCTGCGCATGACCGGCTGGGACGCAGCACGCCTGATCACCATGACCGGGGCACTGGGCCGAGTGCCCCACGCCCTGCCCCAGGTCGCGCAGATGTACCGCACGACTCCGCAGGCGTTGGTGGCCAGCGGGCAGGGACAGGTCTGGCTGGCACTCCGCTACCTGAAGTGGCCCTCGATCCACGGTGCCGAGGCCGACCGACGCCGGACGAGCCTGCTCAAGGCGGTCGACCAGGTGATGACGGCACTCCTCGCGGAGGGCCCCCAGGCAGCGCACGCGGCGGCGGAAGCCGCTGCGGACCAAGAGCGTGCGGTGGACCTCGCCGCCCTGCCCGAGCAGGTGCGGAACCTGCTCACGGACGAGCAGCGCACCGCATTCCTCGCGGGCCGGCCGGTGACGCTCACGGAGTCCCAACGCGCTGACCTGCCCGAGGACGCAGCCCACACCCTCACGCCCTGGCTCGGCACGGATGAACAGCGCGCGCAGCGCCGCGAGGACGACGTCCGCGCACTCGCCGAAGAGCTGGACATCCCGCAGAGGGCGGCGTTCCGCCTGCTGAACATCGCCGACCTCCTCGGCCTGCACGGCGAACAGCGCAACCTGCTCCACGTGTTCAAGGGCTACCTCCGGAACCTTGAGGCGGTGGGCGACGCCCTCCACTGGTGGCAGATGGACGTGGGAGAGGCGCTGGCACAGCACGGCATCAATGCTCGCGACCTGATCACGCATGGCGGAACCGAAACCTCCCACCTCATCACGCTGCTCACCACGCTCGCCTCATGGGACGCCGGGATCGACGAACTCGGGAGAATCGTCGATTACCTGACGACGCGGGACCCGGAGGTAAGCCATCTGCTGTCCGGCACCTACGGCACCACAGCGCTCCAGCAGCGCCGCGAGCTGTGGGAGTACGTCGTCGCGCGCCGCGACAACCTCATCCCGGCCATCGCCGCCTGGCACGCCGACCGGCAACTGAGGCTGGGGCTGGGGCTGACCCGGGAACGGCTCGACGCGCTCAACGACACCGCCCGCCACCCCTGGTTCGACGCCCGGCGACTGGCGGACCTCGCCTACAACCTCGCCCTGCCCCGAGAGTCGTGGCCCCACCTGGTCGACCTCGCCGAACAGCTCCGCACCGTGCCGGACCTCCTGCGCGCCTTCCGCCTGACCGGCCAGGATGCAGCACACCTCGTGACCCTGGCCCAGGAATTGGGCGGACTGCCCCGTGGACTGGCCCAGGCCGCCGCGGCCGCCCGCTACACCCCGCAGGAGCTCCTGGCCTCCGCGCAGACGCGGGCCTGGCTGGTGTCCCAGATCCTGGCGTGGCCCGCGGTCCTCGGCCCCTCCAACGATGCCGAGACCAACCGTCGCCGGGCAGGGCTGAACACCGCGGCCCGCCAGGTGGAGCGGGCACTGTTCCTCCACGGCACGGCAGCAGCGTTCACCGCGGCGGCAGCCGCTTCGCTCCACCAGCGTGGTGATGACCTCCGCGCGCTGCCCCAGCATGTGCAGAACCTGCTCGGCACCGACCAGCGCGACGCGTTCCTCCGGGGCGAGCCGGTGACGCTCACCGAACCGCAACGCACCGCGCTCCTCCCCTACGAACCCGTGACGCTGACCAGCGCACAGCGCACCGCACTGCTCTCCGGTCAACCCGTCACGCTCACCAACGAACAGCACACCGCACTCGTCACCCGCCAGCCTGTGACGCTCACCGACGAGCAGCGCACCGCATTCCTCGCCGCCGAGCCCACAACGCTCACCAACCCACAGAGCACCGCGCTCCTCGCCGGCGCCGCGACGCTGTGGACCGACGCACCCGCGACGACGCCGAATGTCATCGAGTCCTGGATCGGTACGGAAGCCCGGCGCATACGGCGCCCCATGGACTTCCGCGTTTCCCTCAGCCTGATCGACGCCGAGGGCAACGGAATCGACTGGACGCCGGAGGCCGGCACCGGTGTCCGCCCGCCGGCCTACACCGACGTCTTCGAGCTGCCCGAATACAGCCGCGCTCTCCCTCCGGCACGGGGAGACCTCGCGCCGTTGTCCGTCACCGACATCGTCGCGTCCGCCCTGCGCGAGGAACACGGTGACGCCGTCGCGGGCTTCACCACCGAGCAGGTTCTGCGCGCGGGCACCCTGCACACCATGCTCAACGTCTCGATGGACGAGTTCGCCGCCCTGGGCTGGGCACCGGACCACCTCCCGCACCCGGACGCCCTCCAGGAATCGCTCGACGCCCTCAGACTGACCGACCACCCCCACGCCCTCTACCAGGTGCTCAGGCACCACCCCATGCGGCTGGACACCCTCCACTCACTCTCCTCACCCGGTGTTCTGCGGCGCCTGTTCGCCCCTCTGACCCGCGACGAGGAGCCCGCCGAGTCCGAGGTCCAGCGAGTCGTCGAAACGCTCGGCGAACTCGCCCAAGCCCGCCTCCAGCAGGGAGCGCTGCCGGGCACCCACTGGTCGGTACAGCCAGGGCTGCTCGACGACGAAGAAGCCGCCATTGAGCACTTCCTCTCCGTCTTCGGCCTCACGGACAACTCCCCGAGGTACACGCCCGTCCTCCAGGATTTCGCCACCCTTGCGGGGGCTCGCGGACCGCAGGACCGTGCCTGGCTGTTCCGGGCCCTGTCCGACCCCGCGTTCACCGGCCCCGGCCCCGGCGACGCCGCCGAGCAGGAGTGGACCGGACGGTGGCTCTCGCCGCTGCATGTGCTCACCCTGATGTCCTGGCACCGGTTCGACGTGATGCGCAACGAGGGCTTCTCCGCCTTCCTCGACCGGATCGACGCCACCGTGGACAACAGGGCGCTCCACATGCGCATGGACATCCGGACCGAGCTGCCGCTGACTCCCGGCGGGCGCGCATTCATGGCGGCGATGGAGGAGGAAGTCGCCCGCCGGGCAGGCCGCATCGACAACGAAGGCGGGGGCCGAACCACCGAGGAGTACCAGGAGCTGCTCGACAGCGGCATCACGCTCGTGGACATCGCCGACTACGTCCACGAGGCCGGCGCGCACAGCGACCTGATCCACGCTATCTACGAGTACAGCGTGGGCGCCGAGCATCCCGTGGTGGACGACCTCCGCGCACTCGCCGAACAACTGCACGTCGACCCGGCCGTGGCGTTCAACCTCATGTACCTCGCCGACCTCCTCAGCCTGCAAGACGAACAGCTCAACCTGCTCAACGCGTTCAAGGACCACCTCCACGACCTCGCGGCGCAGGGCAACGCCCTCATCGACTGGGGGAATGTGGACTTCGAAGACCTGATGGCGGAGCACGGTTTCGACCGCGAAGACGTGACCGTGCCCGGCAGTGGCGAAACTTTCCGCCTCATCTCGCTGCTCACCGCGCTCCGCACCTGGGACGCCGATATCGACGAGCTCGGGTCATTCCTCGAATACCTGACGACTCACGACTCACAGGCACCCTCGCTGGATTCCCGCAGCTACGACAACAACCACACAACGCCCGAGCAGCGCCGCGAGCTGTGGGAGTACGCCGCCGAGCGCCACGACGACCTCATCCCGGCCGTCGCCGCCTGGCGCGCCCAGGAACTGGAACTGACCCCGGAACGGTTCAACGAGCTCAACGACGCGGTCCGCCACCCCTGGTTCAGCGCCCGGGACCTGGTGAACCTCACCCACACCCTCGCCCTGCCCGAAGAGGCGCGGCCCCACCTGGTCGACCTCGCCGAACAGCTCCACACCGTGCCCCGTACCCTGCTCGCCCTGAACCTGACCGGCGAGGATGCAGCACGCCTCGTGCGACTGGCACAGGAAGTGGACGCCGTTCCCCTGGCTCTGGCACAGGTCGCGGAGGCCCACCACGTCACCCCGCAGGAACTGCTGGCGTACGGCGAGGAGGAGCGCGCCGGACTCGCCTCCCAGATTCTGAAGTGGCACCCGATCACCGGCACCGACGCCGAGGCCGACCGCCACCGGACGGCCCTGCACCACGCGCTCGCACGCGTGACGAGGGCACTGTTCCTGGAAGGACCCGCAGCGGCACACGCCGCGGCGGAATCCGCCTCACAGGCACAGCGCGCGGAAGACCTCCACGCCCTCCCCCAGCAGGTACAGGACCTGCTCACCGAAGAGCAGCGCGCCGCGTTCCTCACGGGCGAGCCGGTGACGCTGACCGACGAACAGCGCACCGGACTGCCCGAGGGCACACCGGACACCCTCACCTCCTGGATCGACACGGAACGCCGGGACGAGCAGCGCCGCGTGGGCAGCACGCCCCACAACCAGCACGACAGCTCCGCCCCGGACAACTCGGCCCACCAGGCCGACGACTCCAGCAGCCACAGCGCCACCGCACCGCGCCTCCACCAAAACTCCGGGGAGAGCTCTGCCTCCACCCAGATGTCTGAGGAGACCGCCGAGCAACTGCGACTGGGACTGGAACTGAGGCTGACCCGGGAACGGTTCGACGCACTCAACGACACCACCCGCCACCCCTGGTTCCAGGCCCAGGAACTGGTGCTCCTTGCCCACACCCTCGCCCTCCCCGAAGAGGCGCGGCCCCACCTGGTCGACGTCGCCGAACAGCTCCGCACCGTGCCGTACGACCTGCTCGACCTGGGCCTGACCGGTCAGGATGCAGTACGCCTGATGACCATGACCAGGGCAGTGGGCCGAGTGCCCCGCGCCCTGCACCAGGTCGCGGAGGTGTACCGCACGACTCCGCAGGAGTTGATGACCCACGGGCGGGATCTTTTCTGGCTGGCGTTCCGCTACCTGAAGTGGCCCTCGATCCATGGTGCCGACGCCGAGGCCGACCGACGCCGGAGGAACCGGAGCGAGGCGATCTGGCTCGTGACGAAGACACTCCTCGTGGAGGGTTTCCAGGCAGCGCGCGCGGTGGCGGAAGCCGCCTCGGACCAAGAGCGTGCGGAAGACCTCGCCGCCCTTCCCGAGCAGGTGTGGAACCTGCTCACGGAAGAGCAGCACACCGCATTCCTCACGGGCGAACCGGTGACGCTCACCGACCAACAGCGTGCCGGTCTGCCCCAGGACACAGCCCACACCCTCACGCCCTGGCTCGGCACGGAAGAACAGCGCACGCAGCGCCGCGAGGACGACGTCCGCGCACTCGCCGAAGAGCTGGACATCCCTCAGCAGTCGGCGCTCCGCCTGCTGAACGTCGCCGACCTCCTCGGCCTGCAAGGCGAACAACGCAACCTGCTCCACGTGTTCAAGGGCCACCTCCGATACCTCTCGGCGCAAGGCGACGGCCTCCGCTGGTGCGACCAGGACGTCGGACAGACGCTGGCACAGCACGACTTCGACCTCCTCCTTCTGGCCAGGGGTGGAGACGAAACCTCCCATCTCATCTCGCTGCTCACCGCGCTCCACACATGGAACGCCGATTTCGACGAACTCGCGTCACTCCTCACCTACCTGACGGCCCACGACACACAGGCATCCCAGCTGACGTCCGGCAGCTACGACACCGCAACGTTCGCGCAGCGCCGGGAGCTGTGGGAGTACGCCGTCGCGCACCGCGACGCCCTCATCCCGACCGTCGCCGCCTGGCGCGCCGCCCTCGACCTGAGGCTGGAGCAGGGGGTGCTGGGGCTGGGGCTGACCCGGGAACGGCTCGACGAACTCAACGACGAAGCCCGCCACCCCTGGTTCGACGCCCGGGAACTGGGGGGCATCGCCCGCGACCTCGGCCTCCCCGAAGAGGCGCGTCCCCACCTGGTCGACCTCGCCGAACAGCTCGGTGCTGTGCCGTTCGACCTGCTCGACCTGAACCTGACCGGCGAGGATGCAGCACACCTCGTGAACTGGGCCCAGGTACTGGACGGAGTGCCCCGCGCACTGCCCCAGGTCGCGGAGATGTACCACACGACTCCGCAGGAGCTGGTGGCGGCCGGCGCGCAGGGACACCTCTGGATGGCGTTCCAGGTCCTGAAGTGGCCCTCGATCCACGGTACCGACGCCGAGGCCGACCGCCGCCGGACGAGCCTGAACACCGCGGTCGACCAGGTGATATCGGCATTCCTCCTGGAGGGTCCCGAGGCAGGACGCGCGGCGGCGGCAGCCGCTTCGCACGACCAGCATGCGGAAGACCTCGCCGCCCTTCCCCAGCAGGTACAGAACCTGCTCACCGAAGAGCAGCGCGCCGCGTTCCTCTCGGGCGAGCCGGTGACGCTGACCGACGAGCAGCGCACCGGTCTGCCCGAGGGCACACCGGACACCGTCGAGTCCTGGATCGGCACGGAAGAACAGCGCACGCAACGCCGCGAGGACGACGCCCGCGCACTCGCCGCAGAGCTGCGCATCGAGCAGAGGTTGGCGTTCAGCCTTCTGCACGTCGTCGAACTCCTCGGCCTGCACGGCGAACAGCACGGCCTGATCTACGTGTTCGAGGCCCACCTCCGGAAGCTTGCGAAGCAGGGCGACGCCCTCCGCTGGAGGGACCGGGACTTCGGCGTGCTGCTGGCACAGCACGGCATCAGCGTCCGCGACATGATCGCGCCCGGCGAAACCGAAACCTCCCACGCCCTCTCCCTGCTCATCGCGCTCGACACATGGGGCGCCGACATCGAGGAACTCCCGGAACTCGTCGAATACCTGACGACGCAGGACCCTCAGGCACCTGAACTGCCGGAGAACAGCTACGCCGAGGCAACACCCGCACAGCGCCGCGCACTGTGGCAGTACGCCGCCGAGCACCGCGACGCCCTCGTCCCGGCCGTCGAAGCCTGGCGCACCGCCCAGGAACTGAGGCTGGAGCTGGGGCTGACCCGGGAACGGTTCGACGCACTCAACGACGAGGCCCGCCACCCCTGGTTCAAGGCCCAGGAACTGGTGGACCTCGCCCGCGACCTCGACCTGCTCCACCGGTCGCGGCCCCACCTGGTGGACCTCGCCGAACAGCTCGGTGCCGTACCCAACGACCTGCGCGCCCTGAACCTGACCGGTCAGGCGGCAGCACACCTCGTGACCCTGGCCCAGGCGGTGGGCGGAATTCCCCACGCACTGCCCGAGGTCGCGGAGATGTACCACACGACTCCGCAGGAGCTGGTGGCGGCCGGCGCGCAGGAACACATCGCGCTGGCGTTCCGCTACCTGAAGTGGCCCACGATCCAGGGTGCCGACGCCGAGGCCGTCCGCCGCCGGACGGGCCTGAGCAACGCGGTCGACCAGGCGATAAGGGCACTCCTCCTGGAGGGTCCCCCGGCACTACGCGCGGCGGCGGCAGCCGCTTCGCACCACCAGCGTGCGGAAGACCTCGCCGCCCTGCCCCAGCAGGTGCAGGACCTGCTCACCGAAGAGCAGCGCACCGCATTCCTCACAGGCGAACCGGTGACGCTCACCGACGAGCAGCGCACCGGACTGCCCCAGGGCACACCCCATACGCTCACGCCCTGGCTCGGCACGGACGCCCAGCGCAAGCAACGCCGCGAGGACGACGTCCACGCACTCGCCGAAGAGCTGCACATCGATCAGAGGCTGGCAGTCAGCCTTCTGCACGTCGCCGACCTCCTCGGCCTGCAAAGCGAACAGCGCAACCTGCTCCAGGTGTTCAAGGGCTACCTCCAGAACCTCCCGAACCAGGAGAACGTCCTCCTCCACCGGAGGGACCGGGACCTCGGCGTGCTGCTGACACAGCACGGCATCAGCCTCTCGGACCTGATCAAGGGCGGGAGCGAAACCTCCCACGCCCTCTCGCTGCTCACCGCGCTCCACGCCTGGGACGCCGGTATCGAGGAACTCCCTGAACTCGTCGAATACCTGACGTCGCAGGACCCACAGGCACTCCAGATGCCGGTGGACAGTTACGCCGAAGCAACACCCGCACAGCGCCGCGCACTGTGGCAGTACGCCGCCGCACACCACGACGCCCTCACCCCGGCCGTCGCCGCATGGCGCACCGCCCCGGAACTGAGGCTGGGGCTTACCCGGGAACGGCTCGACGCACTCAACGACACCACCCGCCACCCCTGGTTCCACGCCCGGGAACTGGCGAACCTCGCCCACACCCTCACCCTCCCCGAAGAGGCACGGCCCCACCTGGTCGACCTCGCCGAACAGCTCCGCGCCGTGCCGCACACCCTGCGCACCTTCGGCCTGACCGGCCAGGCAGCAGCACACCTCGTGACCCTGGCCCAGGCAGTAGGCGGAATCCCGCTGGCGTTGTCCCAGGTAGCCACGACCGTCACCCTCACCCCGCAGGAGCTCCTGGCCTCCGGCGAGCAGGGGCGGTTCCGGGCGGTGTCGCAGTTCCTGCGGTGGCCCTCGGTCTTCGGCCCCTACAACGACGCCGAGGCCATGCGTCGCCGGGCAGGGCAGGACCACGCGGTCAGCCAGGTGGCGAGGGCACTGTTCCTCAACGGCCTGGCCGCAGCGGAGGAGGCGGCGGTAGCCGTGTCGCGCCACCAGCGTGCGCAAGACTTCGCCGCCCTGCCCCAGCAGGTGCAGAACCTGTTCACCGACGAGCAGCGCACCGCATTCCTCGACGGCGAGCTGGTCACGCTCACCGAGGAACAGGGCACCGCGTTCCGCGCCGCCGCACCCGTAAGGCTCACCGAGGACCAGGGCACCGCGCTCCTCGCCCGGCAACTCGTGACACTCACCGCCGAGCAGCGCACCGCATTCCTCGCCGGCGAACCCGTCACGTTCACTGCCCAGCAGCGCCCCACACTCCTCGCCAGCCAGCCCTTGACGCTCACCAACGGGCAGCGCATCGCACTCCTCACCAGCCGACCCGTCACGTTCACCGAAGAGCAACGCACCGCATACCTCGACGCCGAAGCCACCACGCTCACCAACGAACAGCGCACCGCATACCGCGACGGCCGCATCGTGACGCTCACCCCCGAGCAGCGCACCGCATTCCTCGCCGACGAACTCGTGACGCCCACCGACGAGCAGCGCACCGCATTCCTCGCCGGCGAAACCATGACCCTCATCGACGAGCGACGCACCGCATTCCGCGCCGGCGAACCCATCAGGCTCACCGACGAGCGACGCACCGCATTCCGCGCCGGCCAACCCCTCAGGCCCCTCGACGAGCGGCGGGCCGACACGCCGAACGCGCCGAGCACCGTCGAATCCTGGATCGGCACGGAAGACCGGCGCATGCAGCGCCGCATGGACCACCGCGGGCCCCTCCGCCAAATCGATGTCGAAGGCAGGGTGATCAACCCGGCGCCGGAGGCCGGCACCGGTGCGCTCCCGCCGGCCTACACCAGCGTCTTCGAGCTGCCCGAATACAGCATCAATCCCCCTCCGGCACGGGAAGACCTCGCGCCGTTGCCCGTATCCGGCATGGTCGCGTCCGCCCTGCGCCAAGAACACGGGGACATCCTCACGGGCTTCACCACCGAGCAGGTTCTGCGCCTGGGCACCCTGCACTCCATGCTCGACATCTCGATGGACGAGTTCACCGCCCTGGCCCGGACAACCGGCGACGTCCCGGATCCGGAAGCCCTCCAGGAATCACTCGACGCCCTCGGACTGACCGACACTCCCCGCGCCCTCTACCAGGTGCTCAAGCACCGCCCCATGCGGCTGGACACACTCCACTCCCTCGCCGCACCCGACGTTCTGCGGAACCTGTTCGCCCCTCTGGCCCACCCGCAGATCCAGGACTCCGACCCAGAGGTGCAGCAGGTCGTCGAAACGCTCGACGAACTCGCCCAAGCCCCGGCCCAGCAGGGAAGGGTCTCCGGCATCCACTGGTCGGAACAGCCAGGGCTGCTCCACAACGAACACGCCGCCATCGAGCACTTCCTCCACGTCTTCCGCCTCACGGACCCCGAGGAGGCCACGAAGTACGTGCAGATCCTCCGGGATTTCGCCACCCTTGCGGGGGCTCGCGGACCGCAGGACCGTGCCTGGCTGTTCCGGGCCCTGTCCGACCCCGCGTTCACCGGCCCCGGCAACGCCGGCCGGCGGCGGTGGACCGGACGATGGCTCTCGCCGATGCACGTGTTCCACCTGATGTCCTGGCACTCGTTCGAAGAGATGCGCAACGAGAACTTCGCCGCCTTCCTCGAACGGATCGACAACGCCGTGAGCCATAGGGCGCTCATCATGCAGGGGGTCGACATCCGGCAAGAGCTCCCGCTGGCCCCCGGCGGGCACACGCTCATGGCGGCGATGGAGGAGGAGATCGCCTCCCGGGCAGGCCGCATCGGCAACGACGGGGGGAGCCGAGATGTCGAGCAGCACCAGCGTCTTGCCGAGCGCGGCATCTCACTCGTGGACATCGCCGACTACATCCACGAGGCCGGCGCGCACAGCGACCTGATCCACGCCCTCTACGAGTACAGCGCGAACGTCCGACGGCCCGTGGTGAGGGAGATCCGCGCACTCACCGAACAACTGCACGTCGACCCGGCCGTGGCCTTCAACCTCCTGTACGTCGCCCACACCCTCGGCCTGCAAGACGAACAGCGCAGCCTGCTCCACGTGTTCAAGGACTACCTCCAAGACCTCACGGAGCAGGGCGACCTCCTCCTCGAATGGAGGGATGAGGGCTTCGAATCGCTGCTGGAGGAGCACGGTTTCGATGTCCAGGACGTGACCATGCGCGGCGGAAACGAAGCCCCCCACGTCATCTCGCTGCTCACCGCGCTCCACACATGGGACGCCGGCTTCGACGAACTCGCCTCACTCGTCGGATACCTGGCGGTTCACGACCCACAGGCACCCCCGCCGAGTAGTCCCGGTAACCTCGACATCACCATGCCCCTGCGGCTCCGCGAGCTGTGGGAGTACGCCGCCGAGCACCGCGACGCCCTCATCCCGACCGTCGCCGCCTGGCGCGCCCAGGAACTGGAACTGACCCCGGAACGGTTCCACGAGCTCAACGACACCCCCCGCCACCCCTGGTTCGACGCCCGGGACCTGGTGAACCTCACCCACCTCCTCGACCTGCCCCAAGAGGCGCGGCCCCACCTGGTGGAACTGGCCGAACAGCTCCGCACCGTGCCCCGCACCCTGCTCGCCCTGGGCCTGACCGGCGAGGATGCGGCACACCTCGTGCGACTGGCACAGGAAGTGGGCGCCGTTCCCCTGGCGCTGGCCCAGGTCGCGGACACTTACGCCCTCACCCCCGAGGAGCTGGTGGCGGCCGACGAGCAGGAGCGGGCCGGGCTCGCGTCCAGGATTCTGAAGTGGCCCCCGATCATCGGCACCGACGCCGAGGCCGACCGGCGCCGGACGGGCCGGGACCACGCGATCGAGCGCGTCACCAGGGCACTGTTCCTGGAAGGACCCGCAGCCGCACGCACCGCGGCGGAAGCCGCCTCACAGGTACAGCGCGCAGAAGACCTCGCCGCCCTCCCCCAGCAGGTGCAGGACCTGCTCACCGAAGACCAGCGCACCGCGTTCCTCACGGGCAAGCCGGTGACGCTGACCGACGAGCAGCGCACCGGACTGCCCGAGCGCACGCCGGACACCGTCGAGTCCTGGATCGGCACGGAAGACCGGCGCACGCAGCGCCAGGTGGGCGGCGCACGCCACAACCAGCGCGACAGCTCCGCCCCGGAGAACTCGGCCCACCAGGCCGGCGGCTCCGGCTCCGGCTCCAGCAGCCACAGCACCCCCGCACCGCACCACCACCAGAACTCCGGGGAGAGCTCCGCCTCCACCCAGATGTCTGAGGAGAACTCCGCCCAGCAACTGCAACGGGAACTGGGACTGACCCGGGAACGGTTCGACGCACTCAACGACGAAGCCCGCCACCCCTGGTTCGACGCCCGGCAACTGGTGATCCTCGCCCACAACCTCGCCCTCCCCGAAGAGGCACGGCCCCACCTGGTCGACCTCGCCGAACAGCTCCGCGCTGTGCCGCACACCCTGCGCGGCTTCCGCCTGACCGGCCAGGACGCAGCACACCTCGTGACCCTGGCCCAGGCGATAGGCGGAGTGCCCCGTGCACTGGCCGAGGTGGCCACGGCCTGCCGCAACACCCCGCAGGCCCTGCTGGCGTCCGGCGCGCAGGCGCGGCCCTGGCTGGCGTCCCAGTTCCTGCGGTGGCCCTCGATCCTCGGCCCCTACAACGATGCCGAGGCCATGCGTCGCCGGGCGGGGCAGAGCCACGCGATCAGCCGGGTGGCGAGGGCACTGTTCCTCAATGGCGTGGCCGCAGCGCGCGAGACGGCGGCAGCCGCGTCGCGCCACCAGCGTGCGGAAGACTTCGCCGCCCTGCCCCAGCAGGTGCAGAACCTGTTCACCGACGAGCAGCGCACCGCATTCCTCGCCGGCGAGGAGGTGGCGCTCACCGAGGAACAGGGCATCGCATTCCGCGCCGCCGCACCCGTAAGGCTCACCGAGGACCAGGGCACCGCGCTCCTCGCCCGCCAACTCGTGACACTCACCCCCGAGCAGCGCACCGCATTCCTCGCCGGCCGCCCCGTCACGTTCACTGCCCAGCAGCGCCCCACACTCCTCGCCAGCCAGCCCCTGACGCTCACCAACGGGCAGCGCATCGCGCTCCTCACCGGCCGACCCGTCACGTTCACCGAAGAGCAACGCACCGCATACCTCGACGCCGAAGCCACCACGCTCACCAACGAACAGCGCACCGCATACCGCGACGGCCGCATCGTGACGCTCACCGCCGAGCAGCACACCGCACTCCTCAACAGCACATTCGTGACCCCCACCGACGAACAGCGCACCGCGTTCCTCGCCGGCGAACCCATGACCCTCATCGACGAGCGGCACACCGCATTCCGCGCCGGCGAACCCATCAGGCTCACCGACGAGCGACGCACCGCATTCCGCGCCGGCCAACCCCTCAGGCCCCTCGACGAGCGGCGGGCCGACACGCCGAACGCGCCGAGCACCCTCGGGTCCTGGATCGGCACGGAAGCCCGGCGCATGCAGCGCCACGTGAACTACAGCGGTCCCCTCAGCCAGGTCGATGTCGAAGGCAGGCTGATCAACGTGGTGCCGCCGGCCGCCGCCGGTGTCCGCCCGCCGGCCCACGAAGGTGTCTCCGGGCTGCCCGAATACAGCCAAGCGCCCCCTCAAACGGTCGCGTCCGCCCTGGTCCAGGAACACGGCGACATCCTCACGGGCTTCACCGCCTGGGAGGTCGTGCGCCTGGGCACCCTGCACCACACGCTGCGCATCTCGATGGGCGACCTCGTCCACCTCGTCCGCACCACAGGCGACGTCCCGGCCCCCGAAACCTTCCAGGATTCACTCGACGCCCTCGGACTGACCGACCACCCCCACGCCCTCTACCAGGTGCTCAAGCACCGCCCCATGCGGCTGGACACACTCCACTCCCTCGCCGCACCCGACGTTCTGCGGAACCTGTTCGCCCCTCTGACCCACCAGCAGATCCAGGACTCCGACCCGAAGGTGCAGCAGATCGTCGAAACGCTCGACGAACTCGCCCGAACCCCCGCCCATCAGGGAAGGGTCTCCGGCATCCACTGGTCGGAACAGACAGGGCTGCTCCACAGCGAAGAAGCCGCCATCGCGCACTTCTGCAACGTCTTCGGCCTCCAGGACCCTGCGGAGCACCTGCAAACCCTCCGGGATTTCGCCGCCTTGGCGAGGGCCTACGCACCGCAGGACCGTGCCTGGCTGTTCCGGACCCTGTCCGACCCCGCGTTCACCGGCCCCGGCAACGCCGCCGAGCGGCAGTGGACCGGACGATGGCTCTCACCGCTGCACCTGTTCCACCTGATGGCCTGGCACCCGTTCGAAGAGATGCGCAACGAGAGCTTCCCCGCCTTCCTCGAACGGATCGACAACGCCGTGAGCCATAGGGCGCTCATCATGCGCGGGGTCGACATCCGGGACGAGCTCCCCCTGCGCGCCGGCGGGCAGGAGCTCATGGCGGCGATGGAGGCGGAGGTCGCCTCCCAGGCAGGCCGCATCGGCGACACCGGGGGCAACCGAACCGTCCAGCAGTACTGGGAACTCATCGACGACGAGGTCACGTTCGCGGAGATCGCCGACTACGTCCACGAGACCGGCGCGCACAGCGACCTGATCCACGCCCTCTACGAGTACAGCGCGGACCTCGACCGGCCCGTGGTGAACGAGGTCCGCGCACTCGCCGAACAACTGCACGTCGCCCCGGCCGTGGCGTTCAACCTCCTGCTTGTCACCCATACCCTTGAGCTGCACGACGCACCGGAGGCCGAACAGCACAAGGTGTTCACCGCGTTCAAGGACTACCTCCAAAACCTCGCGGAGCAGGGCGATACCCTTCTCAACTGGCAGAATGAGGAATTCGCACCGCTGCTGGAGGAGCTCGATTTCGATGCCCAGGACGTGATCGGGCTCGAAACCGGAACCCCAAGCCTCATCCCGCTGCTCGACGCGCTCCACACATGGGACGCCGGCTTCGACGAACTCCCGGCGCTCCTCGGACATCTGACGGTTCACGCCCCGCAGGCACTCCAGCTGCCGGGGAACAGCTACTACGCGGCAACACCCGCACAGCGCCGCGCACTGTGGGAGTACGCCGTCGCGCGCCGCGACGCCGTCATCCCGGTCGTCGCTGCCTGGCGCGCCCAGGATCTGGGGCTGCACCAGGATCGGTTCAACGAGCTCAACGACGCGGTCCGCCACCCTTGGTTCAGCGCCCGGGACCTGGTGAACCTCACCCACATCCTCGACGTGCCCCAAGAGTCGCGGCCCCACCTGGCCGACCTCGCCGAACAGCTCCGCACCGTGCCCCGCACCCTGCTCGCCCTGAACCTGATCGGCGAGGACGCAGCACACCTCGTGACCCTGGCCCAGGCACTGGGCGGCGTTCCTCACGCGCTGCCCCGGGTCGCGGAGATCCACCGCACGACTCCGCAGGAGTTGATGGCGGCCGGCGCACGGGGACGTATCTGGCTGGCGTTCCAGATCCTGAAGTGGCCCTCGATCCACGGTGCCGACGCCGAGGCCGACCGACGCCGGACGGGCCTGAGCAACGCGGTCGACCAGGTGGCAAAGGCACTCCTCCTGGAAGGCCCCGACTCCGCACGCGCAGCGGCGGAATCCGCGTCACGCGCACAGCGCGCAGAAGACCTCCACGCCCTCCCCCCGCAGGTACAGGACCTGCTCACCGAAGACCAACGCACCACCTTCCTCACCGGCGAACCCGTGACGCTCACCGACGAGCAGCGCGACGGCCTGCCCGAGGGCACACCTCACACCCTCACGCCCTGGATCGGCACAGAAGCCCACCGCACGCAGCACCACACCGACACCCTCCGCACACTCACCGAAGAGCTGCACATCGCCCCGACGTCGGCGCTCAGCCTTCTGCACCTCGCCAACCTCCTCGGCCTCCAAGACGAACACCACGCCCTGCTCGACGTGTTCGGGAACTATCTCCAGGACCTCGCAGAGCAGGACGACGACACCCTCCTCCGCTGGAGGGACCGGGACCTCGGAGCGCTCCTGGCACAGCACGGCATCGACGCCCAAGCCCTGCTCATGTCCGACGCAGCCGAAGCCACCCACGTCTCCTCACTGCTCACCGCGCTCCAGACATGGGACGCCGGCATCGACGAACTCCCAGAACTCGCCACACACCTGACAGCCCACGCCCCACAGACATTCCAGCTGGCAGGGAACACCTACTACGCAGCAACACCCGCACAACGCCGCGCACTGTGGCAGTACGCCGCCGCACACCACGACACCCTCATCCCGGTCGTCGCCGCCTGGCGCGCCCAGCAACTGCAACTGCCCCCGGAACAGTTCCACGCACTCAACGACGCACAGCCCTCGTTCAGCCCCCAGGAACGGGAACTGGCCCCGGAACAGTTCCGGGCACTCAACGACGCAAGGCCCTGGTTCAGCGTCCGGGAACTGGTCGACCTCGTCCACAAGCTCGACCTGCCCCACCAGGCACGACCCCACCTGGTCGCCCTGGCCAAACAGCTCCACACCCTGCCCCGCGACCTGCTCGCCCTGAACCTGACCGGCCAGGACGCAGCACACCTCGTGCGACTGACACAGGAACTGGGCGCCGTTCCGCTGGCGCTGGCCCAGGTCGCGGACGCTTACGACCTCGCCCCGCAGGAACTGCTGGTGGACAACGGGGGGACACTGACCGGGCTCGCGTTCGGAATCTTGAAGTGGCCCCCGATCATCGGCCCCAACACCGACCCCGAGATCCGGCGACGCCGGATGGGCATGGCCCGCGCGATCGACCAGGTGTCGAGGGCGCTCCTCCTGGAAGGCCGCGAAGCCGCACGCGCGGCGGCGGAAGCCGCCTCGCAGGCGCAGCGTGAGGAAGACTTCAACGCCCTCCCCCCGCAGGTGCAGGACCTCCTCACCGAAGACCAACGCACCGCATTCCTCGCCGGCGAACGGCTGACACTGACCGACGAGCAGCGCAACGGCCTGCCCCAGAACACGCCGGACACCATCACCTCCTGGATCGGCACGGAAGACCGGCGCAAGCGACGCCGCCTGGGCGGCACACCCCGCAACCAGCGCGACCTCACCGCCCCGGAGAACTCAGCCCACCAGGCCGGCAGCTCCAGCTCCGGCTCCAGCAGCCACAGCACCACCGCACCGCACCACCACCAGAACTCCGGGGAGAGCTCCGCCTCCACCCAGATGTCTGAGGAGAACTCCGCCCAGGATCTGCGACTGGATCTGGCACTGGGGCTGCCCCGGGAGTCGTTCGACGAACTCAACGACACGGCCCGCCACCCCTGGTTCCACGCCCGGGAACTGGTGACCCTCGCCGACGACCTCGGCCTCTCCCTAGAGGGGCGGCCCCGCCTGGTGGAACTGGCCGAACAGCTCGATGCCGTGCCGCACGACCTGCGCAGCTTCGGCCTGACCGGCTGGTCGGCCGATTACCTGGTGATCCTGGCCGAGGAAGTAGGCGGAGTGCCCCGTGCACTGGCCGAGGTCGCCACGGCCTGGGGCGTCACCCCGCAGCAGCTGGTGGCTTTCGCCCCCGAGGGGCGGGCCTGGATGGTGTCCCAGCTCCTGCGGTGGCCCTCGGTCCTCGGCCCCTACAACGATGCCGAGACCAACCGTCGCCGGGCGGCGCTGAACACCGCGGTCAGCCAGGTGGAGAGGGCACTGTTCCTCAACGGCCCGACAGCAGCGCGCGAGGCGGCGGCAGCCGCGTCGCACCACCAGCGTGCGGAAGACCTCGCCTCCCTCCCCCAGCAGGTGCAGAACCAGCTCACCGAAGAACAGCGCACCGCATTCCTGGCGGGCGAGCCCATGACGCTCACCGAGGAACAGGGCATCGCATTCCTCGCCGCTGCACCCGTAAGGCTCACCGAGGACCAGGGCACCGCGCTCCTCGCCCGCCAACCCGTGACGCTCACCGACGAACAGCGCACCGCGTTCCTCGCCGGCGAACCCGTCACGTTCACCGCCCAGCAGCGCCCCGCACTCCTCGCCGGCCAACCCTTGACGCTCACCAACGAGCAGCGCACCGCACTTCTCACCGGCCGACCCGTCACGCTCACCAACCCACAGCGCACCGCACTCCTCGCCGCCGAATCCACCTCGCTCACCAACGGACAGCGCGCCGCGTTCCGCGACGGCCGAGCCGTGACGCTCACCGACCAACAGCGCACCGCACTCCTCAACAGCGCATTCATGACGCTCACCGACGAGCAGCGCACCGCATTCCTCGCCGGCGAAACCATGCGGCTCATCGACGAGCGACGGGCCGACCCGCCGAACGCGCCGAGCACCGTCGAGTCCTGGATCGGCACGGAAGCCCGGCGCATGCAGCGCCCCATGGACTTCCGCATGTCCTTCAGCCACATCGATGTCGAAGGCAGCGTGATCGACCCGGTGCGGCCGGTCACCCGTGCGCTCCCGCCGGACTACGACGGCGTCTCCGGGCTGCCCGAATACGGCGAGGCGCCGCCTCAGGCGGTCGCGTCCGCCCTGGTCCAGGAACACGGCGACATCCTCACGGGCTTCACCGCCTGGGAGGTCGTGCGCCTGGGCACCCTGCACCGCACGCTGCGCATCTCGATGGGCGACCTCGTCCGCCTCGTCCGCGCCACAGGCGAAGTCCCGGCCCCCGAAGCGCTCCGGGATTCACTCGACGCCCTCGGGCTGAGCGACAACCCCCACGCCCTCTACCAGGTGCTCAGGCGCTTCCCCATGCGGCTGGACACACTCCACTCCCTCGCCGCACCCGATGTTCTGCGGGGCCTGTTCGCCCCTCTGACCCACCGGCGGATCCAGGAGTCCGACCCGGAGGTGCAGCGGATCGTCGAAGCGCTCGGCGAACTCGCCCAAGCCCCGTTCCGGCAGGAAATTCTGCCGGGCACCCACTGGTCGCTCCAGCTGGGACTGCTCGACGACGAAGACGCCGCCATCGAGCACTTCTGCAACGTCTTCGGCCTCCTGGACTCTGCGGAATACTGGCAAACCCTCCAGGACTTCGCCGCCTTGGCGAGGGCCTACGAGCCGCAGGACCGTGCCTGGCTGTTCCGGGCCCTGTCCGACACCGCGTTCACCGGCCCCGGCAACGCCGCCGAGCGGCAGTGGACCGGACGATGGCTCTCGCCGCTGCACGTGTTCCACCTGATGGCCGGGCACCCGTTCGACGAGATGCGCAACGAGGACTTCCTCTCCTTCCTCGAACGGATCAACGACTCCGCGGCCGTCAGGGCGATCGTGATGAGCCTCGACATCCAGCAAGAGCTCCGGCTGGCCCCCGGCGGGGAGGAGCTCATGGCGGCGATGGAGGCGGAGGTCGCCTCCCAGGCAGGCCGCACCGATGACGGCGGGGGCAACCGAAGCGTCGAGCAGTACCTGGAGCTCATCGACAGCGGGATCACGTTCCGGGACATCGCCGACTACGTCCACGGGACCGGCGCGCACAGCGACCTGATCCACGCCCTCTACGAGTACAGCGCGAGCGTCGAACGGCCCGTGGTGGACGAGGTCCGCGCACTCACCGAACAACTGCACGTCGACCCGGCCGTGGCCTTCAACCTCCTGTACCTCTCCGACATCCTCGGCCTGCAAGACGAACAGCGCGACCTGCTCACCGCGTTCAAGGACTACCTCCAAAACCTCGCGGCGCAGGGCGACACCCTCCTGGAATGGAGGGATGAGGAATTCGAACCGCTGCTGGAGGAGCTCGGTTTCGATGCCCAGGACGTGACCACGCCCGGCGGAATCGAAGCCCCCAACGTCATCTCGCTGCTCACCGCGCTCCACACATGGGACGCCGGTTTCGACGAACTCTCCTCACTCGTCGTGTACCTGGTGGATCACGACCCTCAGGCACCCCTGCTGACTTCCGACAGCGACGACGACAACCACATAACGCCTGAACAGCGCCGCGAGGTGTGGGAGTACGCCGTCGCGCACCGCGACGCCCTCATCCCGGCCGTCGACGCCTGGCGCGCCCAGGATCTGGGACTGACCCCGGAACGGTTCAACGAGCTCAACGACGCGGCCCGCCACCCCTGGTTCCACGCCCGGGAGCTGGTGAACCTCGCCCACATCCTCGACCTGCCCGAAGAGGCGCGGCCCCGCCTGGTCGAACTGGCCGAACAGCTCGATGCCGTGCCCCGCACCCTGCTCGCCCTGAACGTGGTCGGCGAGGATTCGGCACACCTCGTGCGACTGGCACAGGAAGTGGGCGCCGTTCCGCTGGCGCTGGCCCAGGTCGCGGACGCTTACGCCCTCACCCCCGAGGAGCTGGTGGCGGCCGACGAGCAGGACTGGGCCGGGCTCGCGTCCGGGATTCTGCGGTGGCCCCCGATCATCGGCACCGACGCCGAGGCCGACCGACGCCGGACGGGCCGGGACCGCGCGATCGAGCGCGTGACAAGGGCACTGTTCCTGGAAGGACCCGCAGCGGCACATGCCGCGGCGGAAGCCGCCTCACTGGCACAGCGAGAGGAAGACCTCGCCGCCCTCCCCCAGCAGGTGCAGGACCTCCTCACCGAAGACCAGCGCACCGCATTCCTCGCCGGCGAGCTGCTGACACTGACACTCACCGACGAGCAGCACGACGGTCTGCCCCAGAACATGCCGGACACCGTCACCTCCTGGATCGGCACGGAAGACCGGCGCAAGCGACGCCGCCTGGGCGGCACACCCCGCAACCAGCGCGACCTCACCGCCCCGGAGAACTCAGCCCACCAGGCCGGCAGCTCCAGCTCCGGCTCCGGCTCCAGCAGCCACAGCACCACCGCACCGCACCACCACCAAAACCCCGGGGAGAGCTCCGCCTCCATCCAGACGCCGGCGGTACCCACCCAGGAACTGGTGGGCCTCGCCCGCGACCTCGCCCTCCCCGGAGAGGCGTGGCCCCACCTGCTGAGCCTCGCCGAACAGCTCCGCACCGTGCCGTACGACCTGCTCAGCCTGGGCCTGACCGGCCAGGACGCAGCACACCTCGTGACCTGGTCCCAGGTACTGGGCGGAGTGCCCCACGGGCTGCCCATGGTCGCGGAGATGTACCACACGACTCCGCGGGAGTTGATAGCGGCCGGCGCGCAGGAACACATCTGGCTGGCGTTCCGCTACCTGAAGTGGCCCACGATCCAGGGTGCCGACGCCGAGGCCGTCCGCCGCCGGGCGAGCCTGAGCGACGCGGTCAACCAGGTGGTACAGGCATTCCTCGTGGAGGGTCCCCAGGCAGTACTCACTGCGGCGGCAGCCGCTTCGCACCACCAGCGTGCGGAAGACCTCGCCGCCCTGCCCCAGCAGGTGCAGAACCTGCTCACCGACGAGCAGCGCACCACCTTCCTCACGGGCGAACCGGTGACGCTCACCGCCCAACAGCGCGTCCGTCTGCCCCAGGACGCACCCCACACCCTCACGCCCTGGCTCGGCACGGACGCCCAGCGCACTCAGCGCCACACGGACGACATCCGCGCACTCGCCGAAGAGCTGGACGTCGTTCCGGACCTGGCGTTCAGCCTTCTGCACCTCGTCGAACTCCTCGGCCTGCACGGCGAACAGCGCAACCTGCTCCACGTGTTCACGGGCTACCTCCGGAACCTTGAGGCGGAGGGCGACGCTCTCCGCTGGAGGGAACGGAACCTCGGACAGCTGCTGGCACAGCACGGCATCGACGTTTTCCTCCTGGTCAGGGGCGGAACCGAAACCTCCCACGCCCTCTCCCTGCTGACCGCGCTCCACACGTGGAACGCCGGTATCGAGGAACTCCCGGAAATCGTCGAATACCTGACGGTTCACGACCCACAGGCACCCCAGATGCCGGTGGACAGCTACGCCGAAGCAACAGACGAACAGCGCCGCGCGCTGTGGGAGTACGCCGTCGCGCACCGCGACGCCCTCACCCCGGCCGTCGCCGCCTGGCGGGCCCAGGACCTGAGTCTGGGGCTGACCCGGGAACGACTCGACGCGCTCAACGACGCCACCCGCCACCCCTGGTTCGACGCCCGGAAACTGGTGAACCTCGCCCACCGCCTCGCCCTGCCCCGAGAGTCGTGGCCCCACCTGGTCGACCTCGCCGAGCAGCTCCGCACCGTGCCGCACACCCTGCGCGCCTTCCGCCTGACCGGCGGGTCGGCAGCGCTCCTCGTGACCCTGGCCCAGGCAGTGGGCGGAATCCCGCTGGCGTTGCCCCAGGTGGCCAGGGCCTGCGGCAGCACCCCGCAGGGGCTCCTGGTCGCGGGCACGCAGGCGCGGGCCTGGGTGGTGTCCCAGTTCCTGCGGTGGCCCTCGGTCTTCGGCCCCTACAACGATGCCGAGACCAACCGTCGCCGGGCGGCGCTGAACACTGCGGCCAGTCAGGTGGAGAGGGAACTGTTCCTCAACGGCACAGCAGCAGCGCACACCGCGGCGGCAGCCGCTTCGCACCGCCAGCGTGCGGAAGACCTCGCCGCCCTGCCCCAGCATGTGCAGAACCTGCTCACCGAAGAGCAGCGCACCACCTTCCTCACGGGCCGGCCGGTGGCACTGACCGGACCGCAGCGCACCGCACTCCTCCCTTACGAACCCGTCACGCTCACCAGCACACAGCGCACCGCACTCCTCTCCGACGAACTCGTCACGCTCACCAACGCACAGCACACCGCACTCCGCGCCCGCCAACCCGTGACGCTCACCGACGAACAGCGCACCACATTCCTCGCCGGCGAACCCACGACGCTCACCGACGCACAGCGCACCGCACTCCTCGCCGGCGCCGCGACGCTGTGGACCGACGCACCCGCGACGACGCCGGACACCGTCGGGTCCTGGGTCGGCACGGAAGACCGGCGCCTGCAGCGCCCCATGGACTTCCGCAGGTCCCTCAGCCAAATCGACCTCGAAGGCAGGGCGATCACCCCGGTGTCGCAGGCCGCCGCCGGTGTCCGCCCGCCGGCCTACACCGGCGTCTCCGGGCTGCCCGAGTACGGTCAAGCGCCGCCTCAGGCCGTCGCGTCCGCCCTGATCCAGGAACACGGCGACATCCTCACGGGCTTCACCGCCTGGGAGGTCGTGCGCCTGGGCGCCCTGCACCGCATGCTGCACATCTCGATGGGCGACCTCGTCCGCCTCGTCGGCGCCACGGGTGAAGTCCCGGCCCCCGAAGCGCTCCGGGAATCACTCGACGCCCTCGGACTGCGCAACAACCCCCGCGCCCTCTACCAGGTGCTCAAGCGCCGCCCCATGCGGCTGGCCACACTCCACTCCCTCGCCGCACCACTGATGCTGAGGGTGGCATTCCACTCACTGGACGTCCCGGGGACCGGGGAGTCCGAGTCGGAGGTGGGTAAGACCGTCGCCGTGCTCGACCAACTGTCCCGGCACCCCGCCCAGCAGGGAAGGGTCGCCGGCCTCCACTGGTCGGAACAGGCCGGGCTGCTCGACAACGAACAAGCCGCCATCGAGCACTTCTTCGGCGTCTTCGGCGTCCCGTTCAGCGCGGGCTTCGGGCAGCTGCTCAAGGATTTCGCCACCCTTGCGGGGGCTCGCGGGCCGCAGGACCGTGCCTGGCTGTTCCGGGCCCTGTCCGACCCCGCATTCACCGGTCCCGGCAACGCCGGCCAGCGGCAGTGGACCGGGCGATGGCTCTCGCCGCTGCACGTGTTCCACCTGATGTCCTGGCACCCGTTCGACGCGATGCGCAACGAGGACTTCGCCACCTTCCTCGGACGGATCGACAACACCGTGGACACCAGGGCGCTCCGCGTGGGGGTGGACATCCGGCAAGAGCTCCGGCTGCCCCCCGGCGGGCACACGCTCATGGCGGCGATCAGGCACGAAGTCGCCTCCCGGGCAGGCCGCATCGGCAACGCCGGTGGGGGCCGGAACACCAGGCAGTACCAGCTTCTTGCCGACCGCGGCATCTCACTCGTGGACATCGCCGACTACGTCCATGAGGCCGGCGCGCACAGCGACCTGATCCACGCCCTCTACGAGTACAGCGCGAGCACCGACCGGCCCGTGGTGAACGAGGCCCGCGCGCTCGCCGAACACCTGCACGTCGACCCGGCCGTGGCGGCCAACCTCCTGTACGTCGCCGACACCCTCGGCCTGCAAGACGAACAGCGCAACCTGCTCACCGCGTTCAAGGACCACCTCCAGGGCCTCGCGGCGCAGGGCGACACCCTCATCCGTTGGGGCGAGGCGGCATTCGAAGACCTGCTGGAAGAGCACGGTTTCCACGCCCGAGACGTGATCGAGCGCGGCGGAAACGAAGCCCCCCACCTCATCTCGCTGCTCACCGCGCTCCACACATGGGACGCCGATATCGACGAACTCGGGTCATTCGTCGAACACCTGACGGTTCACGACCCGCAGGCACCCTCGCTCAACTCCCGCAGCTACGACAACAACCACACAGCGCCTGAACAGCGCCGCGAGCTGTGGGAGTACGCCGTCGCGCGCCGCGACGCCCTCACCCCGGTCGTCGCCGCCTGGCGCGCCCAGGAACTGGGCCTGACCCGGGAACGGTTCAACGAGCTCAACGACACCACCCGCCACCCCTGGTTCCACGCCCGGGAACTGCTGCACCTCGCCGTCGACCTCAACCTGCCCCACGAGGCGCGGCCTCACCTGGCCGACCTCGCCGAACAGCTCCGCACCGTGCCCCACGCCCTGCTCGCCCTGGGCCTGACCGGCCAGGCGGCAGCACACCTCGTGCGTCTGACACAGGAACTGGGCGCTCTTCCCCTGGCTCTGCCCCAGGTCGCGGAGATGTACCACACGACTCCGCAGGAGTTGGTGGCGTACAGCGCAGAGAGGTGGGCCGGGCTCGCGTCCGTGATTCTGAAGTGGCCCCCGATCATCGGCACCGACGCCGAGGCCCACCGACGCCGGACGGGCCTGGACCGCGCGATCAACCAGGTTGCGAAGGCACTCCTCCTGGAAGGCCCCGACGCCGCACGCGCAGCGGCGAATGCCGCGTCACAGACACAGCGTGAGGAAGACCTCGCCGCCCTCCCCCCGCAGGTGCAGGACCTCCTCACCGAAGACCAGCGCACCGCATTCCTCGCCGGCGAACGTCTGACGCTGACCGACGAGCAGCGCAGCGGCCTGTCCCAGGACATGCCGGGCACCGTCACCTCCTGGATCGGCACGGAAGACCGGCGCAAGCGACGCCGCCTGGGCGGCACACCCCGCAACCAGCGCGACCTCACCGCCCCGGGGAACTCGGCCCACCAGGCCGGCGGCTCCGGCTCCGGCTCCAGCAGCCGCAGCACCACCGCACCGCACCACCAGAACTCCGGGGAGAGCTCCGCCTCCACCCGGACGCCGACGGCACGCACCGCCCAGGAACTGCGGCTGGGAGTGGTACTGGGGCTGGCCCAGGAACGGTTCGAGGCACTCAACGACACCACCCGCCACCCCTGGTTCGACGCCCGGCAACTGGTGGCCCTCGCCCACGACCTCGACCTCCCCCGAGAGGCTCGACCCGACCTGGTCGACCTCGCCGAACAGCTCCGCGCCGTGCCGCACACCCTGCGCGACTTCCGCCTGACCGGCGGGTCGGCAGCACACCTCGTGACCCTGGCCCAGGCGATAGGCGAAGTGCCCCGTGCACTGACCGAGGTCGCCACGGCCTGGGACGTCACCCCGCAGCAGTTGGTGACTCTCAGCCCCCAGGAGCGAGACTGGGCGGTGTCCCAGTACCTGCGGTGGCCCTCGGTCTTCGGCCCCTACAACGACGCCGAGGCCATGCGTCGCCGGGCGGGGATGAGCAACGCGGTCAGCCAGGTGACCAGGGCACTGTTCCTCAACGGCCTGGCCGCAGCGCGCGAGACGGCGGCAGCCGCGTCGCACCACCAGCGTGCGCAAGACTTCGCCGCCCTGCCCCAGCAGGTGCAGAACCTGCTCACCGAAGAGCAGCGCACCGCATTCCTCGCCGGCGAGCTGGTCACGCTCACCGAGGAACAGGGCACCGCGTTCCGCGCCGCCGCACCCGTAAGGCTCACCGAGGACCAGGCCACCGCACTCCTCGCCCGCCAACTCGTGACACTCACCCCCGAGCAGCGCACCGCATTCCTCGCCGGCGAACCCGTCACGTTCACTGCCCAGCAGCGCCCCACACTCCTCGCCAGCCAACCCCTGACGCTCACCAACCAACAGCGCATCGCGCTCCTCACCAGCCGACCCGTCACGTTCACCGAAGAGCAACGCACCGCATACCTCGACGCCGAACACACCACGCTCACCAACGAACAGCGCACCGCATACCGCGACGGCCGCATCGTGACGCTCACCGACGAACAGCGCACCGCACTCCTCGCCGACGAACTCGTGACGCCCACCGACGAACAGCGCACCGCATTCCTCGCCGGCGAAACCATGACCCTCATCGACGAGCGACGCACCGCATTCCGCGCCGGCGAACCCATCAGGCTCACCGACGAGCGACGGGCCGGCCCGATCCAAAACGCGCCGAGCACCGTCGAATCCTGGATCGGCACGGAAGACCGGCGCATGCAGCGCCGCATGGACTACCGCGTGCCCCTCCGCCAAATCGACCGCGAAGGGGAGGTGATCAATCGGGTGCCGGAGGCCGGCACCGGCGCGCTCCCGCCGGACTACAACGGCGTCTCCGGGCTGCCCGAATACGGTCAAGCGCCGCCTCAGGCGGTCGCGTCCGCCCTGGTCCAGGAACACGGCGACATCCTCACGGGCTTCACCGCCTGGGAGGTCGTGCGCCTGGACACCCTGCACCGCATGCTGGACATCTCGATGGGTGACCTCGTCCGCCTCGTCCGCACCACAGGCGACGTCCCGGCCCCCGAGACCTTCCAGGATTCACTCGACGCCCTCGGACTGCGCAACAACCCCCGCGCCCTCTACCAGGTGCTCAAGCACCGCCCCATGCGGCTGGACACACTCCACTCCCTCGCCGCGCCAGACGGGCTGAGGTTGCTGTTCAGGCCACTGGCCAACCGGCGGGTCCGGGAATCCGACCCGGAGGTGTTGAACACCGTCGCCTTGCTCGACCAGCTGTCCCGGCGCCCTGCCCAGCAGGGCAGGGTCGCCGGCATCCACTGGTCGGAACAGACAGGGCTGCTCGACGACGAACACGCCGCCATCGAGTACTTCCTCCACGTCTTCGGCCTCCCGGTCGCCCCGGAGTACGAGCGGCTGCTCAAGGATTTCGCCACCCTTTCGAGGGCCTACACACCGCAGGACCGTGCCTGGCTGTTCCGGGCCCTGTCCGACCCCGCGTTCACCGGCCCCGGCAACGCCGGCCGGCGGCCGTGGTCCGGACGGTGGCTCTCGCCGCTGCACCTGTTCCACCTGATGGCCTGGCACCCGTTCGAAGAGATGCGCAACGAGTTCTTCCTCGCCTTCCTCGAACGGATCGACAACGCCGTGGGCCATAGGGCGCTCATCATGCAGGGGGTCGACATCCGGGACGAGCTCATGCTGGCCGCCGGCGGGCGCATGCTCATGGCGGCGATGGAGCAGACGGTCGCCGCCTATGCAGGCCGCATCGGCAACACCGGGGGCGAGCAGAGCGCCGAAGGCTACCGACGGCTGGCCGCGAACGGCATCACACTCACGAGCACCGTCGACTACGTCCGCGAGACCGGCGCGCCCGACGAGCTGATGCACGCCCTCTACCAGTACAGCGTGCACGTCGGACGGCCCGTGGTGGACGAGGTCCGCGCACTCGCCGAAGAGCTGCACGTCGATCCGGCCCTGGCGCTCGGCCTTCTGCGCGTCTCCGGACTCCCCTTCATGCACGGCAATCACCGCGCCCTGTTCGACGTGTTCAAGGACTACTTCCAGGACCTCGCGGAGCAGGGCGACGCCCTCATCCGCTGGGGTTATCACGACCTCTCAGATCTGCTGGTACGGCACGGCATCAATGGCCGGGCCCTGGGCAGGCGCGACGAAGCCGAAGCCGCCCACCTCGTGTCACTGTTCGCCGGGCTCCGGGCATGGGACGCCGGTATCGAGGAGCTCCCGGCACTCGTCGCCTACCTGGCGACGCAGGTCCCGCAGGCACCCGAGCTGCCGGAGAACGGCTACTACGCGGCAACACGCGCACAGCGCCGCGCACTGTGGCAGTACGCCGCCGAGCGCCACGACGCCCTCATCCCGGCCGTCGCCGCCTGGCGCACCCAGCAACTGGGACTGACCCCGGAACGGTTCCACGCACTCAACGACGCGGTCCGCCACCCCTGGTTCAGCGCCCGGGACCTGGTGAACCTCGCCCACAAGCTCGATCTGCCCCAAGAGTCGCGGCCCCACCTGGTCGACCTCGCCGAACAGCTGACGTCCGTGCCCCACGCACTGCGCGCCTTGGGCCTGACCGGCCAGGATGCAGCACACCTCGTGACCACGGCCCAGGTACTGGGCGGTGTTCCTCACGCGCTGCCCCGGGTCGCGGAGATCCACCGCACGACTCCGCAGGAGTTGATGGCGGCCGGCGCACGGGGACGTATCTGGCTGGCGTTCCAGATCCTGAAGTGGCCCTCGATCCACGGTGCCGACGCCGAGGCCGTCCGCCACCGGACGGGCCTGAGCAACGCGGTCGACCAGGTGGCGAAGACACTCCTCCTGGAAGGCCCCGAAGCCGCACGCACGGCGGCGGAAGCCGCCTCACAGGCACAGCGCGCAGAAGACCTCGCAGCCCTGCCGCAGAGCATCCAGGACCTGCTCACCGAAGAGCAGCACACCACTTTCCTCACGGGCGAACCGGTGACGCTCACCGACGAGCAGCGCGCCGGCCTGCCCCAGAACGCACCCCACACCCTCACCCCCTGGATCGGCACAGAAGCCCACCGCACGCAGCGCCACACGGACAACGTCCGCACCCTCACCGAAGAGCTGCACGTCGCCCCGATGTCGGCGCTCAGCCTTCTGCACGTCGCCCACCTCCTCGGCCTGGAAGACGAACATCACGCCCTGCTCGACGTGTTCGGGGACTATCTCCAGGACGTCGTGGCGCAGGACGACGACACCCTCCGCTGGAGGGACCGGGACCTCGGAGCGCTCCTGGCACAGCACGGCATCGACGTCCAAGCCCTGCTCATCCCCGACGCAGCCGAAGCCACCCACGTCTTCTCCCTGCTCACCGCGCTCCAGACATGGGACGCCGGCATCAAGGAACTCCCGGCACTCGTCGCATACCTGACGACGCAGGACCCACAGGCACCCGAGCTGCCGGAGAACAGCTACCACGCGGCAACACCCGCACAGCGCCGCGCACTGTGGCAGTACGCCGCCGCACACCACGACACCCTCACCCCGGCCGTCGCCGCCTGGCGCACCCAGGAACTGGGACTGACCCAGGAACGGTTCAACGACCTCAACAACGCAGAGCCCTGGTTCAGCGCCCGGGAACTGGTGCACCTCGCCCACCAGCTCAACCTGCCTCAAGAGGCGCGGCCCCACCTGGTCGCCCTCGCCGAGCAGCTGACGTCCGTGCCGCACGCACTGCCCCAGGTCGCGGCGGTGTACCGCGCGACTCCGCAGGAGCTGGTGGCGGCCGGCGCGCAGGAACACATCTGGCTGGCATTGCAGATCCTGAAGTGGCCCTCGATCCACGGTGCCGACGCCGAGGCCGTCCGCCACGGGACGAGCCTGAGCACCGCGGTCGACCAGGTGGCGAAGACACTCCTCCTGGAAGGCCCCGAGGCCGCACGCACGGCGGCGGAAGCCGCGTCACGGGCACAGCGAGAGGAAGACCTCAACGCCCTCCCCCCGCAGGTGCAGGACCTGCTCACCGAAGACCAGCGCACCACCTTCCTCACCGGCGAACCGGTGACGCTCACCGACGAGCAGCGCACCGGCCTGCCCCAGGACGCACCCCTCACCCTCACGCCCTGGATCGGCACAGAAGCCCACCGCACACAACGCCACACGGACGACGTCCACGCGCTCGCCGAAGGGCTGCACGTCGCCCCGATGTCGGCGCTCAGCCTTCTGCACGTCGCCAACCTCATCGGCCTGGAAGGCGAACAGCGCAACCTGCTCTACGTGTTCGGGGGCTACTTCCAAGACCGCGCGGAGCACGGCGAGCCCCTCCTTCACTGGAGGGGCCGGGACCTCGGAGCGCTGCTGGGACAGCACGGCATCAGCGTCCCGGAGCTGATCAGGCACGGCGGAACGGAAGCCTCCGCCATCACCTCACTGCTCACCGCGCTCCACATCTGGGGCGCCCGCATCGAGGAACTCCCGGAACTCGTCGCATACCTGGCGACACAGGACCCGCAGGCACCCGAGCTGCCGGAGAACAACTACGACGCGGCAACACCCGAACAGCGCCGCGCACTGTGGCAGTACGCCGCCGCGCACCTCGAACCTCTCATCCCTGCCGTCGCCGCGTGGCACGGCGCCCGGGAACTGAGGCGGGAGCTGGGGCTGACCCGGGAACGGTTCGACGCACTCAACGACACGGCCCGCCACCCCTGGTTCCACGCCCGGAATCTGGTGGCCCTCGCCCGCGTCCTCGACCTGCCCCAAGAGTCGGTACCCCACCTGGTCGACCTCGCCGAACAGCTCCGCACCGTGCCGGACGACCTGCTCGACCTGGGCCTGACCGGCCAGGATGCAGCACACCTCGTGACCCTGGCCCAGGCGTTGCGCGGCACCCCGCGGGCGTTGACCCAGGTCGCGAAGGCTTACGGCCTCACCCCGCAGGAGCTGGTGGCGGCCGACGAGCAGGAGCGGGCTTGGCTGGTCTCCCAGGTCCTGTGGTGGCCCTCGGTCTTCGTCCCCCATGACTACGCCGAGACCGCCCGTCGCCGGGCGGGGCTGGGCCACGCGGTCAGCCAGGTGGAGAGGACACTGTTCCTCGACGGCATGGCAGCAGCGGAGGAGGCGGCGGCAGCCGCGTCGCACCACCAGCGCGCGGAAGACCTCGCCGCCCTCCCCCAGCAGGTGCAGAACCAGCTCACCACCGAGCAGCGCGCCGCATTCCTGGCGGGCGGGCAGGTGGAACTGACCGGAGCGCAGCGCACCGGTCTTCCCGAGGGCGCGCCGGGCACCGTCGTGTCCTGGATCGGCCCGGCGCTGGACGACCTCACGCCGCTGCCGGTCGTCGACGCGGTCGCGTCCACCCTGCGCCAAGAACACCGCGACGTGCTCAGGGGCTTCACCGCCGGGCAGGTCCTGCGCCTGGGCACCCTGCACGACATGCTGGACATCCGGATCGGCGACCTCGTCCGCCTCATCCGCTTCGTCCGCACCACGGGCGAAGTCCCGGCCCCCGAAGCCCTCCAGGAATCGCTCGACGCCCTCGGGCTGAGCGACAACCCCCGCGCTCTCTACCAGGTACTCGGCCGCTTCCCGATGCGGCTGGACGCACTCCACTCCCTCGCCGAACCGCAGGTGCTGAGGGAGCTGTTCGCCCCACTGGTCCACCGGCAGATCCAGACGTCCGGCCCGGAGGTGCAGCAGATCGTCGCCGCACTCGGCGAACTCGCCCAAGCCCCGGCCCAACAGGGAAGCCTCTCCGGCATCCACTGGTCGGTACAGCCAGGGCTGCTGGACGACGAACAGGCCGCCATCGAGCACTTCCTCCGCGTCTTCGGCCTCCCGGTCACCGCGTACTACGAGCGGCTGCTCAAGGATTTCGCCACCGTGACGAGGGCCTACGCACCGCAGGACCGTGCCTGGCTGTTCCGGGCCCTGTCCGACCCCGCGTTCACCGGCCCCGGCAACGCCGCCGAACGGGAGTGGACCGGACCATGGCTCTCGCCGGTGCACCTGTCCATCCTGATGGCCGGGCACCCGTTCGACGAGATGCGCAACAGGGACTTCCTCGACTTCCTCGAACAGATCGACATCACCGCGGCCCTTACGGAAACCATGAGGGGGGTCAACATCCGGGACGAGTTCGTGCTGGCCCCCGGCGGGCACGCGCTCATGGAGACGATGGGGGATGAGGTCGCCTTCCGGGCAGGCCGCACCGACGGCGCCGGGGGCGACCGAGAGGTCGAGCAGTATCAGCGTCTTGCCGACAACGGCATCGCGCTCGTGGACATCGCCGACTACGTCCACAGGTCCGGCGCGCACAGCGACCTGATCAACGCCCTCTACGAGTACAGCGCGAGCGTCGAACGTCCCGTGGTGGACGAGGTCAGCGCACTCGCCGAACACCTGCACGTCGCCCCGGCCGTGGCGTTCAACCTCGTGGGCATCGCCGACACCCTCGACCTGCAAGGCGACCAGCGCGACCTGATCCGGGTGTTCGGGGGCCACCTCCAGGACCTCGCGGAACAGGGCGACACCCTCCTCGACTGGAGGCGTGAGCACTTCGAACCGCTGCTGGAGCAGCACGGTGTCAATATCCAGAAGCTGGCCGACTTCAGTCGAAGTGAACGCACTTTCGTCGTCCTGCTGCTCACCACGCTCCGCACCTGGGGCGTGGGGATCGAGGAGCTTCCCACTCTCGCGGAATACGTGACACAGACGGGGAGGCGAACGCCCCTCCTGGCGAGCGACAGCTACGACCGGATGACGTTCCAGGAGCGCCGCAGGCTGTGGAGGTACGCCACCGCCAACAGGAACGACGACGCTCTCATCCCGACCATCGCCACCTGGCGCGCCCGGCAACTGGGACTGAGCCGGAATCGGTTCGCCGCGCTCAGTGACGTGCGCCGGCACCCGTGGTTCCACGTCCGGGAGCTGGTGCGCCTCGCCCGCGACCTCGACCTCTCCCAGGAGTCGCGGCCCCACCTGGTGGACCTCGCCGAGCAAATGAGGTCCATCCCCCGCACCCTGCTCACCCTGGGCCTGACCGGCCAGGCGGCAGCACACCTCGTGACCATGACCCAGGCGCTGGGCGACGTGCCCTACGCACTGGCCGAGGTCGCGGAGTTCTACAGCCTCACTCCGCAGGAACTGCTGGCGGGCGGCACAGGAAAGCGGTTCGAGCTCGCCTCCGGGATCCTGGAGTGGTCCTCCGAGATCTCCGGCACCGATGAGGAGTCCGGCCGACGCCGGGCGAAGCTGGGCGCTGCGGTCCGGCAGGTGGAGATGTCGCTCTTCCTGGAGGGTCTGACGGCGGCGCGCGAGACGGCGGCGGCCGTGTCACTGGCACAGCGCGAGGAGGACCTCGCCGCCCTCCCCGAGCAGGTGCGGAACCTGCTCACCGACGAACAGCGCACCGCATTCCTCGCCGGCGCATCCGTGACGCTCACCGACGGGCAGCACACCGGCCTGCCCCAGGACACACCGCACACCGTCAGGTCCTGGATCGATGAGGGGATGAACCGCGGCGGCGAGGACACCTCGCTCCAGGTCACGATCACCGTGCCGGGGCCGGAGCAGTTCGTGGTGCCGCCGGTGGCGGAATTCCAGCTGCTCCTGCCGCACAACGCCCAGGCGTCGCCGCCAGGGACGATCGCGCCGCAGGCGACACAGGCAGCCGCGCCGCAGGCGACGGCACCGGCGCCGCAAACCCTGTCGGCTCCGACGCCGCAGACCCTGTCGGCACCGGCACCGCAGACCCTGTCGGCACCGGCACCACAGACCCTGTCGGCACCGGCACCACAGACCCTGTCGGCTCCGGCACCACAGGGCCAGGAGCCCGCGGCGGAGCAGGCGCCGAGCCTCCCGGCGCCGGCGCCGCTGCCGCTCGCCAACCTGGGCGCCGCGCCGGCGCACACACCTGTCGCCGGCCAGGACACCGCCCCGGCCGTCACCGCTCCCCTGGTGCCGCTCGTCGACGACCAGGAGCTGGTCCGCGGACGGCTCCAGGTCACCGAGTGGGCCCCCTCGGGCTCAACGACGCGTACCGGCCCGGCGCTCGGCCAGATCCGCTACCGGATCGGCGCCTTGGACACCGAGGCGCTGACGGCGGAGAACCCTGTGGCGCCCCTGCTCGCGACGGGCGGACAGGGCGGCGGGCAGCCACCGCGTGTCCTGCACCTGAGCGGGGCGGTGTTCTGGGACGACCCCAACGCCCCGAACATCGTCCTGGCGCTGCTGCGGCGGGCCGCGGCGCTCGCCGCTTCCAGCGAGTTGGACCCCGGCGCGGACCTGGTGCTCGTCGAGACCAACGGGGCGGTGCTGACCTCCGGGATGCTCACGGAGTACGGCTTCGCGCGCCTGGGCGACAGCGTGCTGTGGCACCGCACCGGCCCCGAGTTGGTCGCCAGGATGACGGGCAGTTCCCACCCGGCGAACC
Organism: Streptomyces sp. NPDC059080; assembly: GCF_042739975.1. NCBI lineage: Bacteria > Bacillati > Actinomycetota > Actinomycetes > Kitasatosporales > Streptomycetaceae > Streptomyces > Streptomyces sp. NPDC059080. The sequence continues at coordinate 87,885 of NZ_JBHYGX010000001.1, read as the reverse complement.
TGTTCGTCGAGAACTGCGAGTCGGCGCAGTAGCCGGCGGTCCGGGGCGCTCCGCAGGGGGCGCCCCGGCCCCGCCCGGGAACTCCGCCGCCGTGCCCGGGACGGAGATCCCCAGAACAGGGACCTGTGCAGGCACCGGCCCGGGCCGCAGGATGGCCGTGGACCGGTGCCGTCTCCCTGCCTCTGGCCGCGATGCGCCCGCGCGCCGCCGTGCCGTCGTGCCGCCGTGCGGCCCGTCCGCGCCCTTCCCGCACTCCCAAGGAGCCCCGCCCATGTCCGACAGCCCGTCCTTCGACATCGCCGCGCTCACCCAGCGGATGCGCGACCTTCAGGGGAACCTGTCCGCCCTGGGCGGGCTGAAGGACAGCGAGATGACCGGGCACGCGCGCGGCGGTCTGGTCATCGCGAAGGTGGACTCCGACGGGACGCTGACCTCGCTGCGGGTGGACCCCTCGGTCATCGACCCGGACGACCCGCAGTCGCTGGAGGACAGCGTCGTCACGGCGGTCGCCGCCGCGCAGTCGGCGCTACGGGAGGTGCGGGCCAAGCAGGTCAACACCTTCACCGAAGGCATGCTGACCCTGGCGGACGGCCTCCGCACCGAGAATCAGCAGCACCACGACTCCCCCGTCACCGCCCCGGCGCCGTCCCCGAAGGACGGACCGGACTCCCGCTGAGCGGGCGCGTCACCGCACCACGTCGAACACGTTCCGTAGCTGACCCGGCCCAGCAGCAGCGCGGTGGCCTCCTCCTGCTCGCGGCCCTTGCTCTCGAACGCCTTGATCTCGAACGCCACGGGCAGCCGGCGCACGGTCGTCCCGGAACGGAACGGTCCGCGGAACCCGCCGCTGCTCAGAACGCGACGGTCGACACCGTACGCACCACCGGATGCCCCGGCTCGTCGAAGCTCACCGTGATCTGCTGCGAGGGCTGCGGCTTCGGGCGGTGTTCGCTGAGCCCCGCGAACTGGCCGTCGCCGGTGAAGTCCCAGCCGACCTGCGCCGCCTGCCGGGGCGTGATGGTGACCTCGCCCTTCTTGAGCGCGTCGGTGCTGGTGCCGATCGCCTTCAGATAGTGGGCCAGGCCCGTGCCGTTGGTCCGGAACTGGACGTAGAGCGAGCTGGTGTCCCAGGAGTTCGTCTCGTAGTAGTAGACGGGCGTCGAGCCGACCGGCACCGGGACGTTGTAGATCCGCTGCTGCACCTTGGACGGGAAGGCGTTGGTCAGGCCCGTCGCGGCGGCCTCGGCGTCCTTCGTCCCACCGCTGTCGCGGCTCTGCTCCGCGGAGATGACGATGTAGCCCGCGGGGAGGGCGATCAGCAGGAAGACGATCACGGCCATCAGCCAGCGGCGGGGCGTCTCGCGCTCGGGCGCGGCGGCGGGCGGCTGGGCGGCGGCGCCCGTGAGGTCCTGGGTGGTCATCGGCGGCCGGTCCGTTCGTAGCGTTCGTACCGCTCCACCCGGCGTCGGTTGGCGCGCCGGAAGCGGCGGGCGACCAGCCGGGCGAGGTCCGCGGCGCCGACCATCCCTGCCTCGGGCCCCAGCTGCGCCTTGACGATCCGCGCCTCGGGGCGGTAGCCGCGGCCGGTGAGGGTGCGGCGGAAGGCGTCCGTGGCGGGGCCGATCAGCAGGTCGTCGGCGGCGCTGACGCCCCCGCCGATGACGAAGCAGGACGGGTCGAGGGCGGCGGCGAGGTTGGCGATGCCGACGCCGAGCCACTGGCCGATCTCGGCAAGCAGCTCGACGCACATCGCGTCGCCCTCCCGCGCCAGCTCCGTGATGAGCGGCCCGGTGATCTCGGGGACGTTGCCCTTGACCCGCTCGATGATGTTGTACGCGACCGGGGAGTCGGCGGCGGCCAGTTCCCTGGCCTCGCGGACCAGGGCGTTGCCGGAGCTGTACTGCTCCCAGCAGCCGCGGTTGCCGCACGGGCAGCGGTGGCCGCCGGGCACCACCTGCATATGGCCGAACTCCCCGGCCACCCCGTACTTACCGCGTTTGACCTGGCCGTCCTCCAGGATGGCGCCGCCGATGCCGGTGCCCAGCGTGATCATGACGAGGTGGTCCTCACCGCGTCCGGCGCCGAACCGCCACTCCGCCCAGGCGGCGGCGTTGGCGTCGTTGTCGACCATGACGGGGACGGCGAGGCGGCCCGCGAGGCGGTCGCGGAGCGGTTCGTTGCGCCAGTTCAGATGCGGGGCGAAGAGGACGTTGGAGCGGTCCGCGTCGACCCATCCGGCGGCGCCGATGCCCACCGCGTGCACATCGTGCCGGTCGGAGAGGTCGAGGACCAGCTCGGTGATGGTGTCCTCGACGACCTTCGGGCTCTTGGACTTGTCCGGCGTCTCGGTGCGGACCTGCTCCAGGATCGCGCCGTCGGCGTCGACGACGCCCGCCATGACCTTGGTGCCGCCGATGTCGATCCCGACGGTCGGGACGCGCGGCGCGGTCAGGTGCGAGCGGCGCGCACGGGTCCCGGCGGTGCGCAGCACGGTCGCTCGGGCGGGCCCCCGGGGGACGCGTTCACGGTACGTACTCATCGGCCCACCTCGCCGTGGCTGCGGTGGTGGCCCGGTCGGCTGTGTGCGCGCAAGAGTCGTCTCGTCCCTGCGGGTCTCGGGAGGCCGGTGCGGCCTCGGTGTGCGGGCGGGGGTTCCGCCGGGGCTGCGGTGCGCGGGCCTTCCGGTCGTCGGGAGCCCCGGGGTGCACGGGTTTGGTGCGATTGTGCATCACCGGCCAGGTCCGGCGCATCGCGGTGTGGAGACGCGGGCGCAAGCGCCGCGCGCCCCCGGGCGGGCTCAGCCGGGGCGGTGGCCGCCGGGGAATTCCGGGGTCGCCTCGCGGGCCAGCTCGTGGCTGAGCTGCTCCAGCTCGCTGCCGCCTGCCATTTGGCGGGTCAGCTCCTCCAGCGAGATCTCCGACCGGGCGTGGCTGCCGGCCATCGCACCGCGCTTGAGGAGGACGAAGCGGTCGCCGACGAGGTAGGCGTGGTGCGGGTTGTGGGTGATCAACACCACGCCGAGCCCGGCGTCCCGGGCGGCCGCGACGTACTTCAGGACGACGCCGGACTGCTTGACGCCGAGCGCCGCCGTCGGCTCGTCGAGGACGAGGACCTTGGCGCCGAAGTAGACGGCGCGGGCGATGGCGACGCACTGCCGCTCGCCGCCGGAGAGGGTGCCGATGGGCTGGTCGACGTCGCGCAGGTCGATGCCCATCCGCAGCAGTTCGCTGCGGGTGGTCTCGCGCATGGTGCGCGCGTCCAGGCGGCGGAACGGGCCGCGGCCCGTGGTCGGCTCGGAGCCGAGGAAGAAATTGCGCCACACCGGCATCAGCGGGACGACGGCGAGGTCCTGGTAGACGGTGGCGATGCCGCGGTCGAGGGCGTCGCGCGGGTTGACCAGGCGGGTCTCGTCCCCGTCGACGGTGAAGCTGCCCGCGTCGTGCTGGTGCAGCCCCGCGATGATCTTGATGAGGGTGGACTTCCCGGCGCCGTTGTCGCCGAGCACGCAGGTGATCTCCCCTGCGTGCACCTCCAGCGAGACGCCTTCCAGCGCCTTGACGTTGCCGTAGAACTTGCTGACGTCGGCCAGCTCGACCAGGGCCGTCATGCCTTCTCCTCCGCCCGTTTGCGCACCCATGCGTTCAGCAGTGTGGCGAGCAGCAGCATCGCCCCGAGGAAGAACTTGAACCAGTCCGGGTTCCACTGCGCGTAGACGATGCCCTTGCTGGTCATGCCGAAGATGAACGCGCCGACGGCGGAGCCGATCGCCGAGCCGTAGCCGCCGGTCATCAGACAGCCGCCGACGACCGCCGCGATGATGTACAGGAACTCGTTGCCGACGCCGTCGCCGGACTGGATCGCGTCGTAAGAGAACAGCAGGTGCTGGCCGGAGATCCAGGCGGCGAGGGCGACGCCCATGTACAGGCCGATCTTGGTCTTGACGACCGGGACGCCGACCGCGCGCGCCGCGTCGTCGCCGCCGCCCACCGCGAAGATCCAGTTGCCGACGCGGGTGCGCAGCAGGACCCAGGTGGCGACGGCGACCAGCACGATCCACCACAGGATGGTGACCTGGATGTCGACGCCGCCGAGTGTCAGGTGCGAGGCGAAGACGGCGCGGGCGGAGTCGAAGCCCTCCATGTCGGCGATGGTCTTCGTGGAGACGGTGCCGCTGATCAGCTTGGTGAAGCCGAGGTTGAGGCCGGTCAGCATGAAGAACGTGCCGAGCGTGATGATGAAGCTGGGCAGCTTCGTACGGGTCAGCAGAAAGCCGTTGAAGAACCCGATGGCCAGGGTGACCAGCAGCGACACCCCGACGCCGACCCAGGTGTTGGCGGTCATCCGGTAGCTGAACATCGACGAGATCAGCGCCGAGCTGACCACCATCACCCCGGCGGACAGGTCGAACTCCCCGCCGATCATCAGCAGCGCGACGGGGACGGCCATGATGCCGATCGTCGACGACGCGTACAGGACGGTGGAGAGACTGGCGGCCCGCAGGAAGGGTTCGGCGACGCAGGCGAAGAAGACGAAGACGGCGAGGGCGCCGACGACCGAGCCCAGTTCGGGGCGGCCCATCAGGCGGTGCACCGGCGAGCGGCGCAGCAGCCGTTCGTCGCCGGACGCCGCGACCGCGAGCTGTGGCGGCGCGCCGCTTCCGGCCGGGCTCATCGGGTGCCCCGCTTCGTGTACTCCTGGAGGGCCGCAGCGTCCTTCTTGGTGATCACCTGCGGTCCGGTGAGCACGGGCTTGCCGCCGCCGAGCATGTCGGCGTTGTACTTGTACAGCCACAGCAGGTCGACGGCCTGGTACCCCTGGAGGTAGGGCTGCTGGTCGACGGCGAAGCCGAGGGAGCCGTCCTCGATGCCGCTCGCGACCTGCGCGTTGAGGTCGAAGGTGTCGATCTCGGCCTTGCTCCCGGCCTGCTCCTTGGCCTTGACGGCGGTGGGCGCGAACGGCGCGCCGAGGGTGACGACCGCATCGATGGACGGGTCGGCCTGGAGCTTGGACTCGATGGACGACTGCACGTCGGGCATGTTGGTGCCCTCGACGTACAGCTTCTCCAGATCGCCCTTGAAGGTCTTCTTCGTGCCGTCGCAGCGCTGCTCGTGGCCGACGTTGCCCTGCTCGTGCAGGACGCAGAGGGCCTTCTTGTGACCGCGGCGGTTCAGCTCCTCGCCGACCGCCTCACCGGCGACCGTCTCGTCCTGCCCGATGTGGCTGAGCGCGCCGGACTTCTTCGAATCCTCGGCACCGGAGTTCACCGTGATCACCGGGATACCGGCCTTCTCGGCCTTGGCCACGACGTCCTTCATGGCGTCGGGCTTGGCGAGCGTGACGATCAGCCCGTCGACCTTCTGGTCGATGTAGGACTGCACCAGCTGGCTCTGCCGCTGGGCCTCCTTGTCGTGGCCGTAGACGAACTTGATGTTGTCCTTCGCCGCGGCCTGCTGCGCACCGTTCTGGACGATGTCCCAGAAGGTGTCGCCGTCTCCGGAGTGGGTGACCATCGCAAAGGTCCACCTGGGGGTGTTCACCGCCGCCCGGCCGCCGGCGGCCTGCGCCGCCCGCGCGTCCTCGGCACGCTTGCCTCCGGTACTGCTGCACCCCGCGAGGGAGGCGCCGAGCACCGCCGCCAGCACGGCGCCCATGACGCGTACGCCTCTTCGAACCCTTGCCACGAGGTCTTGCCCTTCCGCCGATTGTCACGCTCTGTCGGGTGGCCGCCGCACACCGTTCGCGGAACGCCGGCCCCAACCGACCAAGTATCCGTTACCTGCGATCTGTACCGGTTCATGGGGTCCGGCACCGGCCCGACGGCGGTGGCTCCGGCCCGGGAGCGTAGCCCAGGGGCGGGCGGCTGGCGGGAAAACAGCAAAAGAGGAGGGACGGACCGTCACCCTCCGTACCCTCCCCTTCCTCCACGCGTCACTTCATCCAGGCGTCCTCGTACTTCTGGTACGTCCCGTCGTTCTTCGCCAGATGGACCCACTGGTCGACGTACGCGGTGAACTCGGCGTCGCCGCGCGGCAGGGCGTACGCCTTCTCGGAGAAGGTGAACGGCTTGTCCGGGTGGAGCGCGCACAGCTCGGGGTGGATCCTGGCCTGGTAGAGCGTCTCCCCGGCATCGGTCATCATCACATCGGCGCGCCCGGCGATGATCTCGTCGAAGATCGTGGTGTTGTCCGGATGGACGGTGACCTTGGCCCGCTTCAGGTGCGCCCGCGCGAACTCCTCGTTCGTCCCCCCGGGGTTGACGACCACCCGCGTCTCCGGCCGGTCGATCTGCTCCAGCGTGCCGTACTTCTCCTTGTCCGCGCAGCGGACGACCGGCGTCTTGCCGTCGCGGCGGGTGGGCTCGCTGAACGCCACGGCGCGGGCGCGCGGCAGCGTGATGGAGACGCCGCCCATGGCGATGTCGCACCGCCCCTCGGCGAGGTCCCCGACGAGCGACGCCCAAGTGCTCGCGACATAACGGGGCGTGGCGTCCAGGCTCGCCGCCAGGTCCTTCGCCATGTCGAGGTCGACGCCGGAGTACGCGCCCGTCCCGGGGTCGCGGTAGGTGTAGGGGCGGTAGTCGCCGGTGGTACAGACACGCAGCACACCGCGGCGCGGGACGGTGTCCAGGAGCGAGCGGGCCGACGGTTGCGGCCGATGCGCACCCGCCGCGGTCGGCGCCGCGCTGGGCGCCGGGGCGGGCGTGGCCGCGGACGGCGCGGCGGCGGTGGCGGCGAGCAGGACGGCCAGGGCGGACAGGGTAACGGCGCGCTTCATGGGTTCGGGCTCCTGTACGGGGGATGGCCGGTACGGACGGTGCCGGCACGCGGGCAGTCGGACGCCGCGCACAGCGTGGCAGAGTCCGCACGGCCGGTGAAGGGCGTGATCGTTCCGTGGGACGGGGCGGGGCGGGCGTGGTCGGCCGTTCCCGGGGCGAGCGGGGCGGCCGGCGAGGCTGCGGCGCGCCCCGCCGGCCCGCCTACCGCTGACGTTCCGTTCCGGGAGCAGGCTCGGACGACCGCGGCGCAGGGGCTTCCCTGAGCAGCTCCGGATGGTGGGTCAGGTAGTCGTAGAAGAGCTGTGCGCCGGCGCGCTTGCGGTTCTGTTGGCTCACCGCCAGCAGCCCCGCGGTCTGCGGCACCAGCAGCTCGGCAAGGTACCGCTCGAAGCCCCGGTGCGTCCCGGGTTCGTACCGGGCCGCCAGCGGGTCGAGGCCCTCACGTTCCGCGTAGTCGAGCCAGGTGAACAGACCATCCGTCAGGTTCCACCGGACACCGGGCAGCAGGTCCCGTCGGAGCAGGTAGCCGGTGATCACCTCGGCCAGGTGAGCGTCCCGCGGCCGGATGGCGTCGAGCCGGGCGGCCAGCGCGGGACCGGCGGCGGCAGGGGGCCCGCCCGCGCTCTCCTGGTGTACGCCGCCCGGTGCCGTCGTCGTGGCCAACTGGCGGGAACCGGTGGACGGTTCCTCCGTTGCTCCGGCGTACAGGCCCGCGAGGGCCTGCACCGTGGCCGCGCCTTCGGTCCCGAGACTCTGGTAGAAGCCCCGTGCCGCCGAAATCCACCTGCGCGCCCGCTGCTCCCCCCGGACACCCCGCTGCGCCTCCTGCGCCACCTTGGGCCCGAAGGACGCGACAACGTCTGCCGAGGGGGACAGCAGCGCATTGCCTCCCCCCGTGCCCGCCATGCGGACGTGCCGGCACCAGACGTGGAGGGACTGGGCCAGCGACTCCCGCGTCTGCGCGTCCCGGTAGGCGGACAGCCAGTCGTGCACCCGGCGGGCTTCCGGGTTCCCCGGACTGTGCGGGGGCTGCAGGTCGTTGAGCAGCTGCCGTGTCGCCAGCCACCCGTAACCGACCGGCACCTCGATGCGCACGCCCGGCTCTCCGGCGGCGGCGTAGGGGAGCCTGGTGACACCCGCCAGGCTGCCGGCGTAGGAGGTGGCGACGGACGGCTCACCGAGCACGGCGAACGGGTCGATGTCCGTGGCAGGCGGTGCCTGAGGCGCATCGTCGATCCAGGTCTCCCCCGCGTTCCGGGCCCACTCCGACAGGGCTCGGGCCTTCGCCAGGGCGACATCCCGGTCGCCGGAGAGCAGGACGGCGCTGACGGTGTCCACCGCGTCGTTCGTCAACTGCCAGCGGCGCAGGGACTCGTCGTCGCCACCCCACTGCGGTGGCCAGCCCAGCAGGTCCGACGCCTCGGAGTAGACCTGTAGCAGATTGTCCGGAACGGTGCCGGGGGTGGGCTGCCGGCCTCCGCCGCCGACCAGCAGATCGCCGTCCGGTTCTCCCCACAGGTCCTCCGCGACGAGCACCAGTCGCCTGGTTCCGTCCGGCGCGAACTCCTCTGCCAGGACCTCGAAACGGGTACCGGTGGGGACCGTCACCTCGGCGGAGTGCGCCGAAGGCTCCGGGGAACGGACATGGAGCCACAGGTGTGTCCCCCGGCCGTGCGGCGGCAGCTCCCGGTACGCGGTGAACGCTCCGTCCCACGTGATGCTGCTCCCCGGGCCGTACCGTCCGGCCACCGCGTCGTCCAGCCACAGATGGGCCTGTGCGGCATGCGGATGCGACGCGGTCAGGGCCGTGTGGAGAGTGTCCGCCGCCATCAGCTCCCCGGGCATGTCCCCGGAGAGGTCGTGAAGGCCGCTCCGCAGCGCCTCGGTCGGGACCTCGCTCAGTGCGTCGTCCGCCTCCGCGCCGTGCGGCGGCTCCTCCGTCGCCTGCGTATCCGTGCTGCGGAGCAGTTCGGGGTGTTTGGCGAGGTAGGTGTAGAGGGCCGCCGCTCCGGCCTTGTACCGGCCGAGCGGCCTGGCCGATTTTCCGTCCCCGGCCTGATATCGCTCAAGGAACCGGGCGAACCCCTCGTCCTCCTCCGGACGGTGGAGCCCTCCCAACGGGTCCACCCCCAGTGATTCGACGTAGGCGAGCCAGAGCTTGATCCCCGACATCTTGCTTCTGACCTTCGGCGGCCTGACGTCCGGATCGTCGAAGCATCCGGTGACCGCCCTGGCGAGGGACTCCTTTTCCAGGGCCTGGAGGCCGAGGACCATGTCGTGCGCGGTGACGGGCCACCCCTGGGGCTGCTCCCCGGGCACCTGCGGTACCGGGACGGAGGTGCGGGAGAACATCGCAAAGCTCTGCTCCGTCGGGGCCGACGGCTGCGCCTCCCGCGGTACCGGCCCGTCCAGCCGGAACCGGCTCCTTCCGGACGCCGCGCGCTTCTGCCCTGCCTGTCCGGACGCCGCGCGCCTTTGCCTTGCCTGCCCGGGCGGGTAGACGTCCTCCCGTCGCGTCGGTGTGGGCCGCCCACGCCTCGGCGACGATGCCTCCGTGAGCCCCTGGGAGCCGTCCGCCGTCGTGGCCCGTGTCCCCGCGGGGGGACGGACACCGCCGCTCCTCACCGACCCGGGTGTCCCCGTACCCGGTGTACGGCTACGGGACCGGCGAGCCGCACGCTCGTCGCTCGTGCCGATCCACGCTTCCCCGTCCTCGTACGCACGCGTGGTCAGCTGTCGCGCCGCCTCCGCGGCGGCCGTCGGCCCCGCGGCCTCGTACACGTGGCCCACCCGCTGCAGCGCGTCGTTGAACAGCTGGGTACGGCGGACCACTTCGCCGTCCGGCAGCTGCTCTTCGTGGGCGGTCCGCATTTCGGCGGGCCATCCGAGGAGGTCCGCGACCAGAAGGTAGTGCTGCACCATGTCTTCCGGGACAGAGGCAGGGGTGTTCTCGCGGGCGGGCAGCAGCGCCTGCTGCTGTTCCTCGTAAACCCCCGTGTCCTGGAGGAAGTCCTCCAGGGTGCCGGGGTCGCCGTCCCAGAGCGCGGCGGAACCGAACTGCTGCGGGGAAGGGCCGTCATGTGGCCCGGGCAGCGGCTCGAAGCCCATCGGCCCGGGGAACTGCTCGAAGCCCATCGGCCCGGGCGAGGGCTCGACGTTCATGATGTCCATGGCGTCCAGGGCAGCCGACGCCCGCGCGTACGGCCCCGGCTCCCGAGCGCGTCCCGGGTCCGTTCCCTGCCGCGACGTGGACGGCCCCTGCGCGGCGCTCCCCGTGCGCCGCCGGCCCCCTCGATCCGGCGCCCCTCCGTACAGAGCGGCGCGCTCGTCCTCCGCGCGGATCCACGGGCTGAGGGCGTGCGGCAGCCCCGTCGTCAGCGAGTCCACCTGCGCAGGCGTCAGGAGCGCCAACTGCTCTGCATGGAGCGTTACCTGATACCCCCGCAGGTACTGCTCCCGCTGCGCCTTCGACAGGTGGTCCCGCAGAGCCTGCGGCAACCCGTCGAACTCCGCCGCCCGCTCCCGCCGGGACAGCTCCGCCACACGCTCACGCGCAGCCTCCGGCCCCTTGAGGAACAATGCCTTCTCCACCGCCGCCAGCGCGTCCCTCCTGGCCCGCCGACGCCGCGACGACCCGGCACCGCCCATGGCGGGCATCGGCCACCGCAGATACCCCGACGCCTGCGCGAACCGCCGTACGTCTTCCTCACCGAACGGCACCTGCGGTGCCGCGGCCCCGTCTCCGCCGGGCGCCTGTGCCCTCGGAGGTACGGCGCTGCCGCCTGCGTCCTCCGGGCCACGGTTCACGTACTGCGCAAAGTCCACCTCCTCGTCGCTGTCCCAGAGGGCGTCGCCGTCCGTGCGGACGTCGTCGGAGGCGCCGTGCGGCGGCACGGAGGGCTCGTTCGGCAGGACAGTGGAGCCCTGGCCGCCCGGGGCGGTCGCCGGCCCGTTCCCGGGACCGGGTGTCGCGGCGCCGCCGCCCGTGATGCCCGACGGGTCGGCGAGCCCGGCGAGCGACCAGGAAGCGCGAGCGCCCGGGGCCGGTTGCAGCCGGTAGTCGCGGATGATGCCGTCCGATGCGGTCTCGACCTGCAATTCCGTGTCGGGGTGGCCCGGCAGCTGCATGGTGTGGACGTTCTTGTACAGGTTGCCGGCCAGGCTCTGCTTGGCCTTGCGGAAGGCGAGCAGCCGCAGTTGCTCTTCCGTGATCTCCGGCGGGCGGTATTCCGTCCTTTCCCGCGCCCACGCCTCGTCCCGGAAATTCGCACGGACCCGGGCGAGCAGTTCCTCGACGGTGCTCTGCACGGTGGCGTGGGGCGCCGTCCGCGCTGCGTCGTAGGCCCGGAGCAGCGGCTTGGCCTCGCTGTCCTGAAGGATGCCGCGCGGTGTGAGGGCGTCGAGCAGAGCCGCCACTTGCGGGGCGGCCGTCTCGGGGAACCATTCCCCGGGTTCCGGCATCGGGAGGGCCGCTTGTGCCGCGAAGAGAAGGGAGAAGACGGCGCGGGGATCCGGTGTGATCCCCAGCCACATCTCCGCCCGTTGTGCGTCGGTTCTGCCCCCGGCCTCCGAGAAGAACCGGTCGGCCGGCGTCACGCCCCGCTCATCGGCGTCCGGCTGCCGGAATTCCAGGTCGAAGCGGATCAGCGGCAGCCTGTCAAAGCGGTTGAGGGAGTTGTACTCCGTGTCGATGCATTCCTGAATCCTCTGCCGGAGCGACTCAAGGTCCTGCGCCTGCTCGGGTGTCAGGGGCGACGGCGCCGTGACCTTCCGTACCAGCCGCAGGCCCAGGTCGCCATCCTTGAGGGCGACGTACGACACCTCGAAGCGTTTCTCCCCACCGCTCCGTATGCGCAAATTCCGCTCGTGCCCGCCGGTACTCGCGACAACTTCCTGCTCGTTCCAGCGGTTCCACGCGCCCCTGGGCTGTGCCGGGGCGGGGCGGGCCCACACGTGCCGTCCCTGGAGGACGTAGCCCTGGATACGGACGCCGTGGCCCTCGCCGGTCCACAGGTAGCCGGCCCGGAGCTCGCCGTTGTCGTCCGCGCCGGGCCAGACGAAGCGGCCGCTTTCCAGGGCCGCTCCGTGGGCGATATTGAGGGCCCCCCAGAGGGTGTCCGCCGTCCAGTTCGCCGGGAAGACCAGGTGGCGGGCGTGTTGGCTGTCAAGGGCAGGGCGCCAGTTGTCGAGGTCGCGGCTGGCCTCCGAGAACGGCGACACCGTGGGGTCCAGCAGACGCACGCTCGCGAACCGGACCCCGTTCTCGGCGAAGGATTTCGAGGACACACGGTAATGGACGCCCCAGTTCTCCTGGGTCTGCGGGTGGAAGGCGTGGTAGCCGCCGACGCCGTTGAGCCGGTCGCCGTAGAGGATCACGCGTTCCGTGGTGCGGGTGATGCGCGGCGGGCCCTCAGGAGCGGGCTCGGGCAGTTGGTTACGGAAGAGCGGTGCCTGGAGCAGCTTGCCGGACTCGGGGTGGGTCTGCTCCTCGTGCGGGGCGAAGTCGAGGATCTGGCCGGTGCCGTCGAGGACACCGCGGATGCGCAGCCCCTGGTAGATCCCGTCGAACTCAGCCCGGCCGGTGGCCACGTCCAGGGTGCCGCCCCGCCGGCGCCAGTCGAGAAACGCCTGGCGAGCCGCGTACACGACCTCGTCCTCGGTCATGGTGTCGGGGAACATCAGCACCGGCTCGTCCGGCTTGGCCGGGGGCTCCGCGAGGTCGCCGGCCGTGGTGTGGTGCGCGGTGCCGTCCTTGAGGGGCGTCGCAAGGCCCGGGAACGACGCGAGGTAGGTGTAGTTGGGCAGCATCGCACCGACACTGCGCTTCGGGGGTTCGCGGAAGGTGGAGTGGTTGCGCGGCGCCAGTCGACCCGGCCGGTTGGCGCCGGGATCGCCCCACAGCACCTTGTGACGCACCTCCTCCGGGACGGTGACCTGGTCGAGGGCGGACGGCAGGGGCTTCGGGACATCACCCGCCGCGGCCCGCACCTCGTCCGGTGAGAGCAGCAGCTCACCCACCGGCACCCTCTCTTCGCCCGTCAAGGCGTTCTTCAAGGATGCCTTCAAGGAGTCCGTCCAGCCCTTCGTGGTGCCGCCCTCGCCCGGCACGTCACCGGTGGCGAGCTGTGCCCGCTCGATGGACGACCAGAGCATCGACAGGTCGTGCGGCAGCCACCGCTGATTGCGGACCTCGGAGCCGAAGGCAATCGGCAGATCGCCGTTGAGCCGGATCTCCCCCCGCTCGTCGGTGTACTGCGCGGACATCACCGAACCGTCTTCGTCCAGCGGACGCGGCCAGCCCTCCTGATACCAGTCCTCACCGCCGAAGAGATGGCTCAGCTCGTGGAGAAGGACCAGCGTGAGGGTCGTGACGTACCACGTGGCGCTGTCCGCCCCGCCGGCCCCCGGCAGCAGATCGACCACGTGGTGGCAGCGGTCCGCGTCGTCGGTGAACTCCACCGCGAACTCCACCAGGTCACCGTTGGGAAAGCGGTGCCCCACGTTGTGGTACACACGGACGACCCTGGCGGCCAGGTCCTTGATCTCGTCCGTCTTCTCGGGCGTCACCCCGTCATGGGGACGCAGGTGGATGAACGTGACCAGCCGGGCCAGTACCGTCCCGTCACCCAGCTCGTAGCGCCGGGCCTGGAACCGCTGGAACGGCACGGGGCCGAGCCATTCGATCCAGTCCTTGAACTTCTCGGTCGGCGGGTGCACCTCGACCGGTGGTCCGATCTGCTTCCCCATCGGGACGACGCGCACGCGGTAGCCGTAGGCCCCCGGTGTGCTCAGCTCCGGCGCGCTCTCGACGGCGGTGACGACGCCCCGGGTGCCGGGCCGGAAGATCACCGGGGCTGCCGGATTGTCCGGGAAGAGCCGCGCGGTCGTGACGGACGTGAACGCTTCGTAGACGATCTCGACATTGCCCGCACCGGACGGCGCGTCACCCACCGTGCCGAACGTGAGGCCGAGATCGAGCTCGTGCCCGACCGTATACGGAAGCCCGGCGGAGGTCATACGCTGCCGTGCCACGCCGGTGTACTCGTCCAGCCTGCGCAGACCGGCGGCGGCGACGGCGGCGGTGATCACCGCGGGCAGCGTCCGGTCGGCGAGATCCTGCCGGAAGTCGGGCAGGGCCTTCCCCCTGACCAGCGCATGCACCGCGAACAGCTCCCGGGCCGCGTCGGTGATTCCCCCGGGGGACGGTTCGTCGCCCGCCACCCGGTGGAGGAAGTCCCAGAGTTCGCGGGTCTCCTGGGTCGTGGCGCGGTGCTGCGCCCGGAGCATGTCGAAGTAGCCGTGGTCCAGCTCGGTGAGGTGAGGATCCGTCCGGCTGATGCGGTGCAGCGGATCGTCGGCGAGCAGCCAGCCGTTGCGCCAGTCGGTCACGGCCTGCCGCTCGCGGGTGAGGGTGCGGGCGTACTCCTCGCGGACACGCTCGGGCGTCGTGAACAGTTCGGCGAGGCGGGTGAACCGGTCGTGGCGCACGCCCTCGTACCGGAACAGTGACGGAGTGCCGCCCATCCGCGCCAGCGACCGGTGGCTGTCGTTCTCGGCGGTGCGGTAGACGAACAACGGGCCCTGCGGGGCTATCGTCGCTCCTGTGGGCCCCTCGCCCGCCACGTAGGGGACCGACTCCTCGGCCTGGAGGAACTGGAGCACCTCACCGAACAGCTTCTGCACCGTGGAGGCCGTCGGCGCCTCGGGGGCGGTGAGCCGGGCCGCCGCCCCCGCCAGGGCGTCGAAGACCTCCTCCGCGGTGAGGGCTCCCTCAAAATACTCGTGGACGCGGTCGCGGGCCTTGCTGACCTCCATGGCCTTGAGGACGTCGTCGTCCCCGTCGAACAGGGTGCGGTGGCGCCGGAACACCTCGTCGTCGGGGTATGTCATCGGCCCGTGATCGCCGGACATCGGCAGGCCGCTGAGCAGCAGCGCCTTGACCAGGGTCGCCACCGGCACGATCCGGTCGGAGCCGGGACCGGTCTCCCAGGCCAGGCGCAGGAACTGCCGCACCTTCCGCTCGGCATGCACCCTGAGCGAATCCGTCGGACCGGGGGTGCCGTCCGCGCCGGGCAGCAGCGCCCGCCGCAGGTCGGGCCACGGCCCGGTCAGCCGGCGCAGGGTGCCGGTGCTCCAGGAGCCGTCGTGGCGCACCTCATGCATCACGTCGGGCACCGCGCCGACGGCGTCCGTGACCGACGCGGTGGCGTGGGGCTGCGGCGGGGCGGACGTGGTGCCTGCGGTTCCGTCGGTCTGCGCGCTGACGTCATCGGGGATGTCGGCCCACGGCTCCACCGTCACCGCCATGAAGCGGCTCACTCCCGCCGCGTGATCCCCCTCCCCCAACGCCTCGATCAGCAGCAGGTGTTCGCCGAGGAACGTGTCCAGCTTCTGCTTGCGCAGGTGGTACGAGTCCTGCGGCCCGCCGTCGAGCAGCGGGTGCGGCGTCCTCCGGGACTCCGGCAACAGCGACTGCTCCCACGTCACGTAGTACGAGCGCAGCAGCCGCAGCGCCCGCTGGGAGCGGTTCAGGTCACCGGCGGCCCACTCCTCGGCGGTGAGCCGGGGGTCGAGCGCGGGGTCCAGCGGGAAGGCGGTCTGCGACAGTGTGCCGGGGAGGGGCGGGGTGCCGGTGGGCGGGGTGCCGGTCGGCGGGGTGCCGCCCAGCTCGCTCGGCGCGTCCTCCGTCGGCTGTCCCCCGCCGTGCGTGTTCCCGGTGCCCCCGGACGCCGTTCCGTACGGCGCTCCCCCGGCCGTGGCGGGCGCGGCGGCAGCCGCCCGGCGCACCGGTCCGCCGTGGGAGCCCTGCGCGTCGTTCACCGGCCACGACGCGTTCGGCCACGACGCGTTCGACTGCGGCAGGTTCGGTACGGGACCGCCGGACGGCTGCGGGCCGCCCGAACCACCACCGGGGAACCCGAGCCCCGTGCCGCCCGCCCCACCCGAGAAGGGGCCGTCATCGTCCAAGAAGTCCAGGAAGCCCAGGGACTCCGGCTGGGGCACCTCGGGCCCGACCGGTTCCAGTTGGAGCCACCTGCGGCCATCCACCATCGTGTCCATGACGACCACGAACTCCGGCGACTGCGGAAGCAACACCACCCCCGCGGAGAACTCGCCCCCGGAGCCCTCCCGGCCCACCGGGATTCGCCGCCCGCCCGCATTGTTGACACACACACCGACATGCCCCGGCGACGGTGCATCACCTGACTGCGGCGACAACACCGACCACGGCTCCAGGACAACCCGGGAACCGAGGGAATAAGCGGACTCCTTGATCCCATCCGTCCACAGGTACGCCGGTCCCTGATGCACGTCGAAGGTGCCAGCCTTCCCCTCGACGAGCTCCCGGAACGCATCACCGACAGGGCCCGCACCACGGATCAGGCCCTGAGCCGTCGCATGCGTCTGAGCATCGCCCAGCCAACGCGTCAGCGCCTCACCCAAATCAAACGTCCCCACCCGCTCCGCCTCCGCCAACCCCGCGGGCAGCACCTCCCGCAGTACGGCATGGGGGCTGTCCCACCTAGCCGGAAGCGCTTCAGCTCCGCCGCCTTCCGGACCCCCCGGCGTCTGCTGCTCCACACCCTGCATCGCCTCACCGGAACCGCCGTCCCACACGAAGTCATCCCAAGTGAGACCACCATCGAGAACCTCCTGCAGGCCCCCGGACGCCTGCTCCTCCCCCAGAGGCATCGGTGCGTTCATCGGCGCGTTCTCCGATGCCTCCCCCATCAGCTCACGGAGATAGTCCCCGAGCGGGTCATGAGCAGCCCCGGACTCGCCGTCCGCCAACGGCATCGGCGTGTCTTCCAGCACCGGCTCGATCGCCTCGCCGAGCGGCCCCCCTCCCGAAGCGTCCGGACCACTGCCGCCCTCCGGACCGGTTCCGTCCGATGCTGCCGGGCCACCCGAGACCGCCGTGGCTCCGGACGGCCGCTGCGTCACCGCCGGCCTGCCACCACCCGAAGACTCCGGCTGGCCACCCAGCAACCCCGGATGACTCTTGAGGTAATTGTCGCGGAACCTCATGAAACTGTTGGCCGCCTTCTGCCTGTTGAGGAGCGCATTTTCAGTGACCCCCTCCGCTCCAAAAACCTCAAGGAGGTATTTCTTATACTCGTTATCCTTGGTCGGCAGGACCTTCACGTCCAGAAGTTTCCGGCTATTTTCGGCTGGGTCGCCCCCCACCACATACTTCTCCCACAGGAGAAATTGCCGCACCTTGTCGAAGGCGTAACCCCTGACCTTACGCTTTTCCCTCACCGCCTCCTTCGCCTTCAATTTCTCATCGGTCGTCTTTATCAGGTCGTCCCGCCAAGCCCGCAGGATCTCGGCCAGCGGGCCCGTGGCATACCGTTGCTCGAGAAGGTTGTCCAGTTCGTTCACCGAGGGGGCCCGCCCTCCGGCGCCCAGCTGCCGGTTCCCAGACTTGATCAAGTACGTCAGAAGGGCACTTGCGCCTTCCCGCTGCCATGAGGGAAGGACGGCTTCACGGCTCGCGCCCGCGCCTTCTCCCGGCCGCACTGCGCCCTGCAGATGGCGCACCATCGCCTCCATCTCCTCCTGGAGCGTGGCACATGTTCCGGCCACCTCACGGTGCGCCTGCTGCCACCAGCCTCGGATTTTGGCGGCGTAGACCACACTCGCCCTAGGGCTCAACCCCGACCACACCAGCCATTTCCTGACTTCCGCCACGAACGGGTGGCCCGGGGAACCATGCGCCTGCGCCATTTCCTCCAGCAGGCGACGAACGGCGGGCGCGTCGGGCTGCCGCGCCATCCACGGCGCCAGCGCGGCCTCCAGTCCTGCCGCCCATTGGCCTCGCTCCCCCTCAGGAAGATCACCAAGCACACCCTGATCGCGGATGCCCTTCAGGAGGTCTTCCGCCCTTTCGACGAGCGACTTCCAGAACAGGAGATCGCCGGCGGCGAGCGTGTTGGGATCCACTGCCATCAGCCCCCCCACGACACTCTCGATTTCCGACAGCACATCGGTGACCGTCACCGGCTGGCCGGTTTCCAATGCGTTATCCCGCCCCTCGGCCGGAGCGTCACCAGAAGGCTGCACATCCACGGCGTCCCAGCTCTTCAAGTGAGCCAAAAAGCGACGCGCCAAGGACTTGGAATTAGGGTCGGAAAGATCGTCCAAGTTCCGTTCCAGATGCTCGCCGAAGGCCGCCAAAGGATGACCGTCGGCGCTCCGCACCTCACGCGCCTCTCCCGGAGCATCACGCCAAAGTTTCTCCAACTTGGTCTTATAGATCGGTCGGCTTGAAGGACTGATTTTCAGGCTGTTCAACCACTCATTCACCTCCGTGACAAAGGGGTGGTCCTCCGCCAGCTCACTTCCCCGGCCGGACCGCTTCGAGGACCGGGCCACACCCCTCGCGGGCCCGTCGGCCACCCTCGCGGGCTCGTCGGCGACGAATTTCAGCACCCGGTTGAGGCGCCGGGTCACCAGCACCTCCTCGCCGAACAAGCGGTGACGGGCCTCGGGATGCCACACGTCACGCCGGTAGCGGCGCACGAACGGAACCTTCGCCGGATGCACACCCCCCTCGCGCGCCGCCTTCTCCATCTTCGAGACGTACTCCTCCAGCCTCCGCGTCCAGTCGAACCAGCCCTGCACCACAGGGCCGTCCAATGACCGGTCAACCGACTCACCCGGCGCCTCGCCCCCGAACGGCAGCGAACTGTCCGGCTTGACCCCGCCGACCGCGTCCTCCCCCTCCGTCAACGCCCGCACAAGCCGCTCATGCAGCCCCTCGTTCTCCTCCCACGGCAGACCGGCGAGGATTTCCCAGCCCTCCTCCAGCCGGGCCCGCGTCAACTCCTGGTCGGCGGAACGCTGCTCCCACCCCCGCACAAACTCCTCCGCCGCACCGACGACCTCGCCAACGCTACGAAACGGCCCGGAAACAGGAACCGACCGCGAAGAAGACCCGGCAGAGGCCCCCGCGGACGACACCGACGGCTCCACGGACGAACCCGACGCCTGCACCCACGAGGAGCCCGCCACCGGACCCCCGTCACGACCGTCCGCCGCATTCCTGTCCAGCACGTAACGCTGGTAGATGTCGTTGGCAGCCGAGCGAATACCGTCCACCGCATCTTCATCCGTCGCCCGGTCGTTCGGCCTCAGCCTCCGAAGAACCTCCGGCCCCAGTTGCTGGAGATACGTCGTGAATCCCTCGTACAACGCAGGCGACACGGGCGGAGTGTGACCGTCATACACGGCCAGGTACGCACTGATCGCCTGCGCATACGTCTCCCGCTCACGCACCCCCTGCACCTCAGCCAACGAGCGCGACGCCACCTCCGCAAACCCCTGGGGAGCCCGACGCAACGAACGCAGCGCCTCCTCCACCACACCGGACACCACCGGCCCACTGCCCGCCCCCGACGACGACTGCCCAACCCGCCGCGACCCGGACGAACCCGCCACACTCCCACCAGTGTTCCGCCGCCGAACCCGGTCCTTCGGCATACCACCCGACAACCCACCACGCTCCGCCGGAATCCGCGACACCAGCGTGGCCGGCAGCCCAGGCACCCGCGCCCTCGCCCATTCATCCGACAACGCGTGGAACTGCCCCTCCCCAAGCATCACCCGAAGCCCCGCCAGGAACGCCTCCCGCTGCTCTGGCATCAGCACCTCCCGCAGCTCCTGCGGCAACTCCGCGAACTCCCGCTCCCGCTCCGCCCGAGTCAAGTGCTCTGCCAGCTCACGCGCGGCATCCGGCCCATGGTCGAGCAACGCCTGCTCCACCAACTCCCGGGCCTCCTGATACCGCGCCCACGCATCGCCCCCGATCGCCATCGGCCACGACAGATACCCCGCCGCCAACCCGGCAAGCTCCGCGAGCTCGGCACCGAACAGCACCTGCGAGCCCTCAGTCCCCAAACCGAAACTCTGCCCCGCTGCACCGAAAGCTCCCCGCCCGCCCGGGACCTGACCCTGCATACCGCCCTGCGGAAAGCCCTGCCCACCAGGCGCCGGAGGCTGCGAGCTCACATGCGGCGGGTTCGGTACGGAGCCGCCGGACGGCTGCGGGCCGCCCGAACCACCACCGGGGAATCCGAGCCCCGTGCCGCTCGCCCCACCCGAGAAGGGGCCGTCATCGTCCAGGAAGTTCAGGAAGTCCAGGAACCCCTGCTCGGGCGCCTCAGGCCCGACCGGTTCCAGCTGGAGCCACCTGCGCCCATACACCATCTCGTCCACGACGACCACGAACTCCGGCGACTGCGGAAGCAACACCACCCCCGACTCGCCCCCGGAGCCCTCCCAGCCCACCGGGATGCGCCGCCCGCCCGCATGGTTGACACACACACCGACATGCCCCGGCGACGGTGCATCACCCGACTGCGGCGACAACACCGACCACGGCTCCAGGACAACCCGGGAACCGAGGGAATAAGCAGCCTCCTCGATCCCGTCCATCCACAGGTACGCCGCTCCGTCATGCACATCGAACGTGCCGGCCTTCTCCGCGACGAGCTCCCGGAACACATCGCCAACAGGGCCCGCACCACGGATCAAGTCCTGAGCCGCCCCGCGCGTCTGAGCATCACCCAGCCAACGCGTCAGCGCCTCACCCAAATCAAACGTCCCCGCCCGCTCCGCCTCCGCCAACCCCGCAGGCAACGCCCCCCGCAGGACGGCATAGGGGCTGTCCCACAAACCCGGAGGCGCATCAGCTCCACCGCCCGCCGGACCCCCCGGCGCCTGCTGCTCCACACCCTCCATCGCACCACCGGAACCGTCGTTCCACACGAAGTCATCCCAAGTGAGACCACCATCGAGAACCTCCTGCAGGCCCCCGGACGCCTGCTCCTCCACACCCTGCATCGCGCCACTGGAACCGCCGTCCCACACGAAGTCATCCCAGGAGAGACCACCATCGACAACCTCCTGCAGGCCCCCGGACGCCTGCTCCTCCCCCAGAGACATCGGCGCGTTCATCGGCGCGTTCTCCGATGCCTCCCCCATCAGCTCACGGAAATAGTCCCCGAGCGGGTCATGAGCTGCCCCCGACTCCCCGTCCGCCAACGGCATCGGCGTGTCTTCCAGCACCGGCTCGATCGCCTCGCCGAGCGGCCCCCCTCCCGAAGCGTCCGGACCACTGCCGCCCTCCAGGCCGGTTCCAGCCGAGACCGCCGCGCCACCCGAGACCACCGCAGCTTCGGACGGCCACTGCGTCACCGCCGGCCTGCCACCACCCGAAGACTCCGGCTGACCACCCAGCAACCCCGGATGACTCCTGAGGTATGCGTCGCGGAACTTCAGGAAATGGTTGGCCAATTGCTGCCTGCGGCGGAGCGTATCTTTGTTGACCTCCTCCGACTCAAAGTCGACTTCCTCCGACCCAAAGACCTCAAGGAGATATTTCCTGTACTCCTTGTCCTTGGACGGCA
This sequence comes from Streptomyces sp. NPDC059080, assembly GCF_042739975.1. Taxonomy (NCBI): domain Bacteria; kingdom Bacillati; phylum Actinomycetota; class Actinomycetes; order Kitasatosporales; family Streptomycetaceae; genus Streptomyces; species Streptomyces sp. NPDC059080. Next base: position 66,696 of record NZ_JBHYGX010000001.1, on the reverse strand, counting down.
GGACCTTCACGTCCAGAAGTTTCCGACTGCTCTCGGCCGGGTTGCCCCCCACCACATACTTCTCCCACAGGAGAAAATACCGCACCTGCATGGCGGCGTGTTCCTTGACACTTCCCTTCTCCCTCTCTGCCTCCTTCCTCGCCACTTTCTCATCCGTCGTCTTTATCAGGTCTTCCCGCCAAGCCTGCAGAATCTCGGCCAGCGGGCCCGTGGCATACCGCTGCTCGATAAGGTTGTCCAGATCGAACAGCGAGGAGGCCCACACACCGGTGCCCAGTTGCCGGCGCTCAGGCTTGTCCAAGTACGTCAGAAGGGAAGTTGCGGCTATCCGTCGCCATCCGGAAAGGCCGGCTTCACGACTCGCGCCCGCGCCTTCTCCCGCCCCCAATGCGTCCTTCAGATGGCCCAGCATCGCCTCCTTCTCTTCCTGGGGCGTGGCACCTGTGCCGACCACCGCACTGTGCGCCTCCCGCCACCAGTTCCGGATCCAGTCGGCGTAGCGCACACCCATCTTGGGGCGCAGCCCCGACCACACCAGCCATTTCCTGACTTCCGCCACGAACGGGTGGTCCGGGGAACCGTGCGCCTGCGCCATTTCCTCCAGCAGGCTACGAACGGTAGGCGCGTCGGGCTGCAGCGCAGTCCACGGCTCCAGCGCGGCCTCCAGTTCTTCCGCCCATTGGCCTCGCTCACCCTCAGGAAGATCACCGAGCATCCCCTGATCGCAGATGCCCTTCAGGAGGTCTTCCGCCCTTTCGACGAGCGACTGCCAGAACGGAAGATCGTCGGCAGCAAGCGTGTCGGGATCCACTGACATCAGATCCCCCACGACACTCTCGATTTCCGACAGCACATCGGTGACCGTCACGGGCCGGCCGACTTCCAGTACGTCAGTCCGCCCCTCGGCCGGAGCGTCGCCAGAGGGCTGCCCATCCGCGGTGCTCCAGCTCTTCAGGTAAGCCGAAAAGCCACGCGCCACGGACTTGTAAACAGGGATGGAAAGCTCGTCCAACATCCCTTTCAGATACTCGCCGAAGGCCGCCAAAAGATGACCTTCGGCGCTCCGCGCCTCACGAACCTGCTCCGGAGCAGCACGCCAAAGTTTCTCCAACCTGATCATATATTTGTGTCGGCTTGAAGGGCTGAGTTCCAGGCTGTCCAGCCACTCGTTCACCGCCGTGACAAACGGGTGATCCTCCGCCAGCTCACCTTCCCAGACAGACTGTTGCGAGGCGTGCGGACCGCTGCCGCTCTCCGGGTTGAGGTATTCGTCGCGGAACTTCAGGAAACGGCCAGCCAGTCGCTTCCTTCGCCGGATATTTTCATTGACCTCCTCCGCTCCAGAAACCTCAAGGAGGTATTTCTCGTACCCATCATCATCGAATGGCAGGACCTTCACATCAAGAAGTTTCCGACTGTTCTCGACTGGGTTGTCCCCGACCACATACTTCTCCCACAGGAGAAATTCCCGCACCTCCTCGGCGAGGTGATTCCTCACAACTTTCTTCTGCTTCGCCGTCCCCTTCTTCTCCAATTTCTCACCCGTCGCCCTTATCAGGTCGTCCCGCCAAGCCCGGAGAATCTCGGCCAGCGGGCCCGCGGAATACCATTGTTCGAGAAGATCGTCCAAATCACTGAGCGAGGACACCCGCCCGCCTAGTTGATCAACGGCAGAGAAACCGGTCCGCGAGGCGGTGGCACCGGGTGCGGTACCGACCTCGTCCGTTGCCGTTTCCATGGGCGCATCGGTGACCGTCACGCCCCGGCTCTTCAAGTGATCCGAAAAGCGACGCGCCACGGACTTGGAAGCAGGGTCGGAAAGGGCGCCCAAGGTCCGTTCCAGATGCTCGCCGAAGGCCGCCAAAGGATGACCTTCGGCGCTCCGCATCTCACGTGCCCCTCCCGGAGCATCGCGCCAAATTTTCTCCAACTTGGTCGTGTAATTGCGTCGGCTTGAAGGGCTGAGTCCCAGACTGTCCAGCCACTCGTTCATCGCCATGACAAACGGGTGATCCTCCGCCAGTTCACCTCCCCGGCCGGACCGCTTCGAGGACCAGGCCGCCATCCCCGCGGGCTCGTCGGCGACCATCGCGGACGACACCGACGGCTCCACGGACGAACCCGACGCCTGCACCCACGAGGAGCCCGCCACCGGACTCCCGTCACCGCCGTCCGCCGCATTCCTGTCCAGCACGTAACGCTGGTAGATGTCGTTGGCAGCCGAGCGAATACCGTCCACCGCATCTTCATCCGTCGCCCGGTCGTTCGGCCTCAGCCTCCGAAGAACCTCCGGCCCCAGTTGCTGGAGATACGTCGTGAATCCCTCGTACAACGCAGGTGACACGGGCGGAGTCTGACCGTCATACACGGCCAGGTACGCACTGATCGCCTGCGCATACGTCTCCCGCTCACGCACACCCTGCACCTCAGCCAACGAGCGCGACGCCAACTCCGCAAACCCCTTGGGTCCCCGTCGCGACGAACGCAGCGCCTCCTCCACCACACCGGACACCACCGGCCCACTGCCCGCCCCCGACGACGACTGCCCAACCCGCCGCGCCCCGGACGGACCCGCCACACTCCCACCAGTGTTCCGCCGCCGAACCCGGTCCTTCGGCATACCACCCGACAACCCACCACGCTCCGCCGGAATCCGCGACACCAGAACCGCGGGCCACCCCCGCACGTACGCCTGCGCCGAGTCCGGCAGCGCGCCGTACTGCCGCTCCGTGAGCACGACCGGCTGCCCCGCCTCGAAGGATGCCCGCTGCTCCGGCGTCAGCGCCTCCCGCAACTCCCGCGGCAACTCCGCGAACTCCCGCTCCCGCTCCGCCCGGGTCAAATGCTCCGCCAGCTCACGCGCGGCATCCGGCCCGTCCATGAACAGGGCCTGCTGCACGGCGTCCCTGGCCTCCCGCGCGCGCAGGAGGTACGTGTCGCCCCGCGTGATCGCCACCGGCCAGCGCAGATACGACCACGCCACGTGCGCGCGCGTCCCCGGGTCGGTCAGCAACTCCTGCGGAGCGACCCCGTGGTGTGCCGCGGCCTCGTTCAGCGCGTGCGGCACGCCGCCCAGCACCTTGGCCAGCGCCACGAGGTGCGCCGCCGCGTCGCCCGTCAGGCCCGGGGCCCGCAGTGTGTGCGGCACGGCCTTGAGCTGCTCGGCCAGGTCCACCAGGTGGGGCACCGACTCGCCCGGCAGGCCGAGGTTGCGGGCGAGGCCCACCAGTTCCTGACCGTCGAACCACGGGTGACGGTCCTTGTTGTTCAGCTCGCTGAACCGCTTCCGGTCCAGCCCCAGTGCCTGGGAGCGCCACGCGGAGACGACCGTCCTCAGGTCGTCGCGGTGCTCGGCGGCGTATTCCCACAGCGCACGGCGCTGCGCGGGCGTCGCCTCGTCATAGCTCACGGGCATCAGGCCGGACGCCTGCGCGTCCCGCGTCACATACGCTGCGAGACCGGGAAGTTCCTCGGTTCCGGCGCCCCATGTATGGAGCGTGGTGAACAGCGACGTCACGTAGGCAGCTTCGGGGCCGCCACGCATGAGCAGATCGAGGACGTTGACGCCGTTCTGCTCCAGCAGACTCTCGAAGCGCTGCGCATGCCAGCGGAGGAGGTTTGCGCCCCTCTCCGCCTGGGCCAGCAGATCGCCCCGGAGCACGCGGAGCAGGCTCCGCTGCTCGCCGTGCAGGCCGACCTCGTCGGCGACGTACAGCAGGTTGAGGGCCGACGCAGGGTCGACGTGCAGCTCCTCGCCCAACGTGCGGACATCGTCCACCACGGACCGTCCCTCGTCCGCGCTGTACTCGTAGAGCGCGTGCATCAGGTCGCTGTCCGCACCGGTCTGGTGAACGTAGTCGGCCATGGCGCCGAGCGTGACGCCGTGGGAGGCCAGCCGGGTGTACTCCTCGACGCTGCGGTCGCCCCCGGCGTTGCCGCGCCGACCCGCGTTGTAGGCGGCCCAGTCCTCCAGCCTCGTCATGGCCGCGATGCCGCCCGGGGCCACCTCGATCTCGTGCTGAACGTCGCCGCCCCGGGCCGCCGCCGTCCCGTCGATCGTGGCCAGGAAGTCCGCGAAGTGCATGTTCCGCAGTTCGTCGAACGGACGCCAGCCCATCAGCGAGATCACGTGCGGCGGCGACAGCCACCGTCCCGTCCACGCCCGCTCGGCGCCGCCGCCGGGACCCGTGAACGCGGGGTCGGACAGGGCCCGGTACAGCCAGGCGCGGTCCTGCGGCCCGCGGGCACCGGTCAGGGCGGCGACGTCCTTGAGCAGCCGTCCGTACTCAGCGGTTTCCGGGAGGCCGAACACGTCGCAGAAGTGCGAGAAGGCCGCCTGTTCTTCCCTTTCGACGTCCGGCAGACCGGGCCGGAGAGACCAGTGGATGCCCGAGATCTCCCCTTGCTGGAACGGCAGTTGGTCCAGTTCGGTGAGCGCGTCGACGACCCGCTGCACCGCGTGGTCGTATCCGCCCTGCCCCTCCTCCTGGGTCAGCGGCTGGAAGAGACTCCTCAGCTCGTCCGGCGCGGCGAGCGAGTGGAGCCTGTCCAGCCGCGCAGGGAAGCGCCGGAGCACCTGGTAGAGGGAGTGCGGGGCATCGTTCAGCCCGAGGACGTCCAGCGATTCCTGAAGGGCCTCCGGATCCGGGACTTCCTCCGTCTTCCGGACCAGGGCGACGAGGTCGTCCATCGGGACGTCCAGCATGCCGTGCAGGGTGCCCAGCCGCAGGACCTGCTCCGTCGTGAAGTCCGCGAGCATGTCGCCGTGTTCGTCGACCAGTGCGGACGCGAGCCGAGGCGCGACGTCCTCCTGCCCCGGAAGGGGGTTGCGGGTGTCCTCCGGCAGCTCGAAGACCTCGTCGTAGGCGGGCGGGGGGGCGCCGGTACCGGCCGTCGGCACCATGCCGCCCGCGGTGTCCTCGACGTCGTCGATGACCGTTTCGGCGTCGCGTTCCTCGGGCCGGGGCAGCAGCTCGTTCCAGATCCAGTCCATCGAGAGGATCGGCTCCGGAGCCGTCTCCGTCACGTCCTGGGGAGCCACGTCCCGCGGAGCGGTCGGCTCCGGCTCCCGTTCGCTGTCGTCAGAGGCGTTCGGAGTGTGCTGCGGTTCTTCCTCCAGGGGAGGCGCGTCGGGGCCGGACGCCTCGTGGTCCTGCGGGGTTGCTTCCGCGAGGGCGGTACCACGGTTGGGCCACCAGTCCCGGACCTGCCGGCCGAACTCGGCGGGCCCGGCATCGCGCAGACCGGCCACGGACCGTCCCTGAGACACGAGATGGTTCCGGAACGCGGCGAGGTCGGCGACGCTGAGCAACAGGCCCTGGTCGGTGAGGAGGCCGAGGTCCTGCGGCTCGTAGCCGGCCCGGGCCAGTCCGTCACGCACCGCAGTGGCGAGTGCTTCCACCGTCGTGGCCCCCGCCCGGGCGGGGAGGAGGCCCTCCGGGTCGAGGACGTCCAGCTCGTTCGGCTCGATGCCGAGCTGGTGCGCCAGCCCGGTCAGGTCCGGGACGCTCAGCATCCAGACCTCGGCCAGCCAGCGCACCGTCTCGTCATCCGCCGGGGCGGGGCCCTGCGGCGGCTGGTCGTCATCCGACACGTCCTGGCCGTACCGCACGGACTCGTCGTCCGACGCGTAGTGCCCGTACCGCACCTGCTCGTCGTAGCGCGCGCGATTGTCGTACGGCGCATAGTCGTCGTCCGACGCGTAGCCGTCCTCGCTGCCGCTCTCGACGTGGTCGTCGAAGTAGCCGCCACCGAACTCCCCGGTCGGGGTGAGCGCTCCGCCCCTGCCGGTCTCGACCTGGTCGTCGAAGTAGCCGCCGCCGAACTCCCCGGTGGGAGTGAGGGCTCCGCCCATACGCGACCGCGGTGCGCCGTCCTGGGACGACGTGACGGCGCCCGACGCGCCCGGCCCGTACGGGTCCGGGCTCAGCCGCCCGTCCGGGTGGGACGACGACGGGGCGCCGCCGTACAGGCCGGTGCCGGAGACGGGTAGCCCGTGCTGCACCAGCAGCTGATCGGCGGCCTCCCTGGCGTCCTCGACCGAGTCGAACGTGCCCCTCTTCGCGGCGAGTTCGGCGGCCACCTGCCGCATCTCCCGCTGCTCCGGGCTCGGCGTGCTGCCGGGATCGGAGAGCACCGTGCCACCCCGCAGCAGGCCCATTGCCCACTGCATGTCTTCCGAGACCGGGGTGTGGTCATCGCCCGTGCTACCGGCGGTCCGGTCGGTGGCGTCGGCCTCCGAGGGCTGCGGGACGGCCGGTGCCTTCTCCTTCTTCGTTTCGGAGAGCCCCTGGGGACCGGGCGCCGGCTCGCCGCCGGTGCCGCTCGGGCCCGAGGCGGTCTCGCTCGCACCGGTCAGCGTCGCGTAGATGTCGTCGAACGGTGCGGAACCATGCGGTTCCGTGTCGGATTCGGTCAGCGCGCCTTCTTCGTGGACGACCGCGGCGGCGTCCTGATCACCGCCCGGGCCGCCGTTGTGCCCGGCTCCGGCCTGGTCGTGGTTCCCGGCGCCGTCCTCGTCGGCGGGGTCGTGCTCCGTCACAGTCCGCGTGGTGTCCTCGACGGGCGCGGAAGCCGCCGCGTGCAGCGCCTCGTTGAGGAGCCGGGCCAGATAGGCATGCTGCTCGGGCGCGAAAAGGGCGTGCCCCTCGGGCGTGGCGGACGCATACGGGCGCCACAGCACCTCGCGCATGTGCCGTGCCTCCGGCAGCCAGGCGGAGTGACCGTCCCGGACGAGGGTGGCCACGGCCACCAGGTGCTTCACCCACGTCAGCTTCAGCTGATCCGTGTCCGGCTGGGGCTCGTCGTTCCGGACAGTCCTGTCCCCGTGCGCGAACGTGTCCCCCTCGGCGGGCGTTTCGACCGGGCTCTGGGCCCAGGGCCGAATGCCCTCGGGCAGTTCGTCCGTGGCCGGCAGGAGCGCCTCCAGCAGCGCCTTCCGCCGTGTGGCCGCCTCAGCGCGGAGCGCCGGGCTCACCGCGCCGTTCCGGTCCAGCTGCTCCAGCTCGGCCAGGAGGTGCCAGCCTTCCTCCTGCCATGCCTGCGGCACGGCGGTGTCGTCGGGCCGCTTCTCCCACCGGCGGAACAGGGCCTTTGTCGCGTAGATGAGTTCGTCGGGGGTGCGGGCCGGCCGAGGTGCCGTCTGCGACAGAACTTCCTGCCGCACGGTCGCGGCACCGGCCGGTGACGTCGACGGCTGCGACTCCGCCGCCTCCGTCTGCCCCTGCCCCGTCACCGGGGTGCCGCCGGAGCCGGAACCGCTCGCCCCGGAGAATCCTGCGGTCGTGGGCATGGGCCTGTCCTGGCCGCCGGGCAGCCCCGGCCTGAGGGTGATCCCTAGGGCGCTCAGCTGCCGATCAGCCTCCTGCCGCGCTGCCTCACCGCCGTCATCCGCGGGGAACTCCCCGCGGCGGCGGGCGATGTCCATCAGTACGCCCCCCACGGCCTCCTGCATCCGAGGGGAGTTGAAGACCAGTGGTCCGCGCAGGAGGCCGGCGGCCCACCGCCTGTCCTCCAGGGAGACGTCCCTCTCCGCCGGTACCTGCGGGGGCGGGGCCGGAGCAAGCCGGTCCTGTGTCCAGACGCCGTTGTGGGGACGGCTGATGATCCGGCCGTAGACATGGGTCTGCTCGTCGAGTTCGCCGGTGTGGACATGGGTGACTTCCCAGTCGAAGCCGCCTGCGAGCAGCAGTTCCCGCTCGGCGTCTCCCTGGAGGGCGACGTCGCCGAGGTAGAGCGCCGGCGCGCCCTCGGGCACCAGCAGATGCAGGTGGTAGGGCCGGCCCTGGAATTCCTCGGCGATCCGGCCGAGGGAGGTCGACACGTAGCGGACCTCGTGCAGGATCAGCCCCGGCGTCACCTGGCTGGCGTCGGGGAAGTAGTCCGCCTCCACTCCCTTGACCACGACCAGGGGGCGGGGGACAGGGTGCGTTCCGAGGGCCTCGTCCAGAGCCCGCATGTGCCGTTCGGTTGCGGCCAGGGCCTCCTCGAGGAAGTCGAGGCCCGACATCGGCGTCGCTTCACCGCCGATCACGACCCCGTCGATCGGGGTCCCGTCGGCCAGGATGTCGTCGTAGTGTTCGTCCGGGTTGATGCAGTGGTACTCGCGTACGACGCGGAGGAAGCGGGTGAGGGTGCCGTCGCCGGCTTTCAGGTCGTAGGCGAGCGCGTTGAGTTCCTTGCTCGTCGGCGTGTAGGGCAGCCAGCGGACCGGGGAGTCCCCGGGGTCGCTCGTATAGTCCAGCAACACTTCATCCAGATGGGTGTCCAATGTCTCGATGTGGGCATTCCAGTGGCTGGTCCCGAAGTCGACGCCCTCCCCCGCCGACGAGAACGTCAGGGCATGCGGGAAGAGACGCTGCTCCATCTCCCTGTGTTCATTGTCCAGTTCGCCGCTCTCGGACGAGTCCGACTGCGTGTCCTCGCTGCCCGCGAGGTCGTCCGGCTCCTGCGCCTCGCCCGGGCTGTGTGACGCACCGTCGAAGCCGCCGTCCAGGTCCTCGGACATCTCGGCGTCACCGGAGGACGTGGAGGCCCCGGACATCGACATGTCGTCGTCGGATGGGGCTGCTTGCACGTAGGGGCGGGATTCCAGCCACGGCCGGAGCATCGCGGTCAGGCGCTCGGTGAGCTGGCGCCGGAGGGCACCGGACAACGAGCTGAGAGCCGGCTCCTCCCACAATTGCTGACGGTGCCTCAGGTATTCGCGTGCCAGGAAGTCCGTCAACTGGCTTTCGGAATCGGACAGCCGGCCCGAAGAGCGCTCCTCCTTCAGGACCCTCTCGACCCGTTCGAGCTCCTGCAGCCAATTCTGCCGCGCGCTCACGTCCGCGAAAGGCGATGCCGTATCGCGGGGGTGGAACCCCTGCTCCAGCGCCACCACAGCCGCGAGCACCGTCTCCCGGCTGTATCCGGAAGACGCGGCGGAGGGCATCCCCTGGGACGAGGGGAGACGCAGCACACACTTCCACGCCTTCTCGGACAGCGCGGCCTGCGCCATCGGCGGCAGCGGCCGGCCCCCACTCGGCTGGAGGAACCACCTCAGGTCGCGCAACAGTGACCGGACGGACTTCGCCCACGGCGGTTCACCGTCCAACTGCCCGACCGTCCGGTGCAGCGCCGCCAGCGCCGCGTCGGACGGCCGATCGGCATGAGCTCCGTCCTCCGGCTCCAGCACACGCAGGAGGCCCAACCGCAGGTCCTCGCCGAGGACACCGGTCTCGATCGGCTGGTGGAGGGCGGACAGCAGCTCCTGACCGTGCTCCAGGTCCTGCGGAGTCCAGTCGGCCCGGTCGGTGTTGTCCATGTGCGCCAGGTACGTCCGGACGCTCTCGCCGAGCACATCGGCGGCAACCAGCCCGTCGAACTCGTCCACATCCATGACACCGCCGGTCGGGAAGCCGCCCGGCTGCCCGCTCCCGCCGCTCCCCGACCCCGACGCGCCGCCCGCACCGGACCCGCTCGCCTGGCCGGAGACCTGTCCCGGAGCGGGGGTGTTGCCCCAGGACGCGCCGCCCCCGAGACGCTGCTGGCGCTGCTCCTCCGTGCCGATCCACGACGTGACGGTGCCCGGCGCGCCGTCGATCAGGCGGGACTGCTCCGTCGTCAGCTCTACCCTCTCGCCCGCCAGGAAGGCCGCCCGCTGGTCGTCCGTGAACCGGTCCCGCAACTGCTGCGGAAGGGCGTCGAAATCGTCCTTCCGCTGCTGTGCCGAAGCCTTCCGCGCCGCGTCTTTCGCGCCCTCGGGCCCCTCCCAGAACAGCGCCTTCTCGACCTGTTCGAGGGCCCAGCGCCGGTCGGCCCGACGCCGTCCGGCCTCCTCCGCGTCGAGCGGGAGCATCGGCCACTTCAGGATGCCGGAGACCAGCGTCACGCGCTGCTCCGCGCTGAGCGCCAGCAGCTGGGAAGCCGTGAAGCCGAATTTCTCCGCGACCTCGCGCAGCGCGACCGGCACGCCGCCCAGTGCATCCGCCAGCTCCACCAGGTTGTCCGCGTCCTCGCCCGTCAGCCCCAACTCCTCGGCAAGGTGCCTCGGGGCGGCCTGGTCGTCGTACGGAGCCGGATAGGTGAAGGTCTCCCGCCACTCGGCGATCCGGGCCTCCACGGCGTCCCGCGACTCGCGAAGCGCGTACAGCGTGCGCAGGTCCCCCTCGCCGCCGACGAAGCGGAGGAATCCCTGGAAGGACTGGGGCAACTCCTCCGACGGTCCGGTCTCCCAGAACTGCGACTCCTGCACCGCGAGGCCGAACAGCCAGTTGCGGAGCTTGGGGTCGGAGGCTCCGAGGGCGGACAGCTCCCGCTCCACGTCGCGCACCAGACGCTCGTGGGGGCGCCGCGGCGACAGCGGTCCGGTGTCCTGACGCAGCGCGCTCAGCCGGTCGGGGAACAACTGCACGAGATGCCGGGGATCCACACCCAGATCACGCGCCGCGCGGTAGAGATCCTTGGCGACGGGCATGCCGAGGCGGAACGCGAGCGAGGGGATGTCGGTCGGCACACGTCCGCTCACCCGGCTGAGCCGGATCAGGTTACGGATCTCCTGTACGCCCAAGGTGCTCCGCAGGTGCTCCAGCCGCTGCGGGTCGAACCACGTGTGCCGCATCTGCAACCGGAGATAAGCCTGGTCCATGTCCCAGCGCCGGGCCCAGTCCGCGATCTCCCAGTCCGACAGCACGAGCCGCTCACGGGCGCCTTGGGTACCGGCGGGGACGGAGACGGACTCGTCGTACGACGGGAGGTCCTGCGTGAGGCCCTGGCCCGCGTCCCAGTAGTCCATGAGCAGCAGGCGCGTCTCGTCGGGCTCCGCGGCACGCAGGTGTTCCGTGACCTGCTCCAGCGTCGGCGCCGCGAGGGCCCTCTTGGCGTAGTCGAGGAAGTGCTGCATCGTGCCGTGGACGATCCGGCGGTCCCTGTCGCGGATCGACGTGTCACCGTCCGGCCAGGGCATCCCCTCGCGATGGGCGAACTCCAGCAGCCAGCGCGCGGCGTCGAGATCGACACCCCTCCCGTCGCGTGTCATGACGGGCGCGCCGAAGCGGCGCAACTGACGGTCCACCATGGCGCGGAAGTGCTCCGCAGTCCGGAACGGCACGTTCTGGTCCACCCGGCTCAGCGAGTGGGGGAAGGCGTGGGCCAGATGCTGGGGGTCGACGCCCAGATCCCGCGCCACCCGGTAGAGGTCCTTGGCGACGGGCATGCCCAGTTCCCCGGCGAGGGCGGGGATGTCGGTCGGTACCCGCCCGATGGACCGGCTCAGTTCCGCCAGGTGCGCCATGTCCCGCACGCCCAGGTCGCGCCGGAGCTGCATCATCTGCTGCGGGTCGAACCACGCGTACCGGCTGAAGTCCTGGAGGCCGGCCGGGGACAGGTTCATCTCCCGGGCCAGTTGCCGGGCCTCCTCCCGGGAGTAGGCGGGGTGCCGGTAGCCGGGCGGCTCCTCCTGGGGCGGCGCGGTCACCTGCGGGAGCTGTTCCGTGGCCGTCTGTTGCTCGGTGAGCTGTTCCTCGGTGAGCTGTTGCTCGTGGACCAGCCCGTCGGTCTGTTCCCCGGTGGCCTGCTCCCCCTGCGCGTGGAGCTGATCGATGAACTGCTGCAGCGGCGAAACCGACCGCAGGTCCTCGTCGGTCACCTGACGGCGGATGGAGGGCTTCCTGTCGCCGCTCGCCTCGTCGCCGCTCGCCTCGTTGCCGCTCGCCTCGTTGCCGATCACCTGCTGCTGGACGGGCTCGTCCGCCACCGCGTGATTCCGGGCAGACTCCTCCCCCGCCACCTGCTCACCGGCGGACTGCTCCGCCGCGAGCTGGTGGTGAAGGGTCTCCTCCTCCAGCTTCTCCAGCAACTGCATCGCACGGCGTGCGAGATCGTCCGTCGACGTGTTGCCTTCCGGGTCGCCGACGGACGGCGTGCTCCCGGTATCGGAGACAGACTCCTCGCCCGGTTCGGCGGCAGGAGTGGAAACGGTGTCGTCCGCTGTGCTGTCCTTCGGAGTCAGCACCGAGAAGATGTCGTTCCCCAGCCCATCGCCGGGCGCCTCGGTGCCCTCCGCCACCTGTTGCTCCGTCGGCGTGACCTCCGTGGGGCCGGTGGGCGTGACCGGGTCGATGAGCGGGTCGGGGCCGGGCGTGCCGGGGGTGTGCTCCGGTTCGGTGTGCTGCTCCTGCTCGGGGTGCTGCTCCTGCTCGGGGTGCTGCTCCTGCTCGGAGGAGACGACGGGCGACGCCCCGTCACCCGTGTCGCCGTCGTAGTGGTTGGTGCCGTTGTAGCGGAAGACGACGGGGGCGCCGGTGAGCGGGCCGATCGGTGCGTCGAGGTCGTCGGTGTGGGGGCGGCTGACGTGGATGCGGGCGTCGAACGCCGCCGCCAGGACCGGCAGGAGGAGTTCACCGGAGTGGGGTGTGGCGTAGTCCCTGTCCCAGGCTTCCACGGTGGCGCGCAGGTCGGCGAACTCCGTTTCCGTCCAGCCGGAGGCGTGCTGCCAGGCGTAGTCGGAGAAGAGGCCGAGGGCGTTCTCCTCCAGCGCGTCGAGGAACTGCCGGACGCCGGTCTCCGCCGGTGCGGGGAAGGAGCTCTGCGCGTACTCGTGCGCGATTTCGCGAGGCATGGGCTCGCGCCCGTTGACCAGGCTCTTCTCCCATGCGTCCAGCCAGGACTCGCGGAGTGTCTTCAACTCATCGATGTCCCGGAAGCGTTCGGCCAGTTCGTCCCGGGTCACCGCGCCCGACGAACTCCGGTGCCCGCGGACCATCGAGTCCCTCGCGAGCCGGGGCGACATCGTGCGGACGTCCTCGGTGAGGAGGTCCATGACGTGGCGCTGCATGAGAAGTACCGCGCGGCGGAACGGCGATTCCTGCGCGTGGCTGCCGAGGGCGGCCGCGCGGAGCGCCTGCGGGTCGCGCAGCAGGGCATCCACCTCGGGGTCACCCTCCAGGCGGCCGGAGCGTTCGAGCTGCCGGCGGACGTGTTCCGGGGCCCCGACGAGGAGCGAGGACAGCTGGCACCAGCCGTCCTTCGGCACCGGCAGGGCCGTGCCGGGCAGAGGAGTGCTCCGCTGCGGGGTGGCGGGGGCCCGTTCCGTCAGGGTGCCGCCGAACGTCTTGGGAGCGGCCGGAGCCTTGCCCTTGTCGGTGCTGCCGGACGGCCGGGAGAGCTGCTGCGTGCCGTTCGGCGGTGCCGGGGACTTCGCGGTGTCGGACGCCGGCTGCTCGGTGGCCGTGGTCTGCGGCGTGCCGGCGGTGGTGTCACCGTCCTCCGCAGGCCGCGGCAGGAGGGCCTTGACGGTGTCGTCCTCCAGCAGAAGCGTGACCTTGGGCAGCGACGGGTCACGGTCGCCGTCCGGGCCGTTGGGGTGGAAGATCTCCACCGGTACGCCGGGACGTACGACGTGGACCTCGACCTTGTAGGAACGGGCGAGGAGCAGCGGGGCCAGGTAGAGGTCGGCGTACTCGCGGTCCTTGGTGCCGGAGCGGCGCAGGTCGGAGTGGGCGGGCCGCTCGATCTGGAGGGCGAGCAGTTCGACGCGGGCACCGTGGGGCAGCGGGATGTTGGTGTGGAGGACGCCGTCCTGGGCGAACTCCTTCGTGTGGGCCGCCGACAGCGCGCCGACTCCGGCCAGGTCGAGGTCTTCCTGGGTGAAGACGTCCCGGCCGGGGTCCAGCTGGAGCCACGTGTTCTCCAGGGTGGGCGCGAGCACGCCCGCGGGCTTGCCGTCCCGCTCTAGCCTGCCGTCCTCGCGGAGTTGGCCGGCCATCCGGCGCCGGACGTGCTGCGAGATCTCCTGCTGGGTGCCGCCGTGCAGCGGTTCGGGCAGCTGCGTGCCGTGGGCGGCGAGGTGCTTCAGGCCCTCGTGGAACGAGAGCATCAGCCCTTCGCCGTCGGTGGCGTCCGGGTTGCCGGGATCGTGCGGGTCCAGGACGTCGTGGACGGTGCCGTCCTGGTCGGTGTAGGTGGTCGGGGAGCCGGATTCCTTGGTCTCGCCCGCGGTGAACATCGGAGGCTTGTCGTGCTCCTCCAGGTGCTCAACGGCCCGCTGTACGGCGTCGCCGTGCTCCTTGGCGTACTCCTCGACGAGCGGCGGCTCCGGGAACACCGAGGGCCGCTGCGCCGTGGCGAAGTCCAGAACGGCCTGCTTCACGGTGAGGTCGCTCAGCGTGTCCAGGTGCTGGGCGATCTCCTCGGAGGCAGCACGGCGGGCGTCGGAGCCGGCGGGTGCCGCGTCGTGGGCGCGCTGGGCGGCGGCCAGTGCGTGCTGCGCGGTGAGGACGCGGCCGGGCAGGTCGTCGGTGCCCTTCAGCGGTTCGCCGCTGAGCAGTTGGCCGGCCTCCGCCTTGAGCAGTGCGGCCTTCTCCTCCGCCTTGGCGCGCCCCGGGTCGTCCTGCGCGAGCGACGTCGCCAGAACGCCGGCGTCCGCCGCCTCCTTCCGCTTGGTGTCCAGGGCGTCGCGGATGCTCTTGGCGGCCGCCGTGGCCCGGTCGTGGGCCTCCTTGAGGTAGGCCAGTCGGGAGCGGCGCAGCTCCACCAGGTGCTGGAGGGTGCCGGTGTCCTGCCCGCCGGCCGTGGCGTCCTCGACGGCCTGCCGCGCCTTTTTCAGCTCGGCGGACTTCTCCTCCCACGCCTGTGCCAGCGCATGCGCCGTCAGCTCCTCGCGCAGGGCGAGGTGGGCGGGCGGCACGGCGCCGCCGGACCACAGCGCGCCGTGGGACCGGGCGCCGGTGACCAGCGCGCGGACGGTCGCGTCGTCGTACGGCGCGGACCACGAGGTGGGCGGTTCGGGCAGGTCCTCCTCGCCGGCGGCCCTCACCGGGTGGCGGGTGGCCTTCTCCTCCTTGTCCCAGGTGTAGGGCGTCGGCTTGCCGGCGGCGTCCGGGTCGTTGGGGTGCTTCTGGTACCAGTCGAGCTGTTCCTCCGCGCTCAGCCGCACCTTGTTCAGCTCGCGCAGCAACCGCTCGGTCTCGGCGTGCAGCGCGGCCCGCTCGATCTTCTGCTCGACCAGGCGGCTCTCCGCCGAGCGGTAGCTCTTCGCCAGCTCCTCGGGGGTGCGGTGCGAGCCGCCGTCGTGGTCCTTGCGCGCCCGGTCCGCCTCGCCGATGATCTCGTACAGCCCCTCGATGCACCGCTCGACGCGGACGACCGCTTCCCGGTACTCCTCGGCCGTCTCGGTGATCTTCTCGCGGAGGTCCTTGACGGTGTCGTACGCCTCGGTGACGGCGGTCGGGAAGTGGGCGTCGTCGAGGAGGCCCAGTTCGCGCAGGACCCGTTCGGGGACGAGGGCGGTGACGCTCTCCTCGGCGGCGAAGAGGGCGGTGGCCGAGCCCTTGGTGTTCTCGACGATGTGGTCGAGCAGTTCCCGGCCGGCGTCGCCGGTCTCGTCGCCCTTGGCGTTCGTCCGGATACTCTCGACGGCCTTGGCGAACGCGTCGCCGACCGTCTGGGCGCTCGCGGTGAGGGCGTCGCCGACCTGGTCGAAGCCCTCCCTGAGCACCTGCTTGGTGACGCCCGCGTCGATCAGGAACTCCAGCGGCACCTCGATGAGGACCCGGCGTTCCGCCTTGGGGGCCAGCGACGCGTTGAAGGCGTTGGTGGTGGCGTGCTGCGCGGTGGAGGTGTCGCCCTGGGCGGAGACCACGCCCGTGGCACGGGAGTTGAGGGGGACGGGCTGCGCGCTGTACGACGGCACGATGCCGGGGGTGACGTTGCTGCTGACCGTGGAGCCCTCGTTCTGCTGCACCGTGTCGGTGACACGCTTGTCGGTGGAGAGCGTGACACCGTCGACGACGCCGAGGATCTGCGGGCGCGCCGAGGCCGCGCGGGCGTGCAGGGTGATCATGCCGCGGGCGGCGCCCACGGCATGGGCGTCGTGGACCGGCGGCTGCTGCCAGCCGTCGATGCCCAGCATCTGGGAGAGCATCTCGCGCAGGGCGCGGGAGGAGTTCTGCTCGTGCAGCTGCCGGGTGGCGGCGGTGGTCAGCTTGGTCAGGCTGCCGCCGCCCATGAGGGAGGGAACGTGGGTGAGGTTCTGCTCCTGGGCACCGGTGCTCTTCGGCGGCCGGGTGAAGCGGCTCTCCTGGCCGGCGGCGACGTCCAGGGCTGCCAGGACGTGCTGGTACAGATCCTTGCCGCTGCCGCCCTCAAGGATGATCACGTCCCGGTGGGCGAGCGCCTGGGTCAGCGGGCTGTTCTTCGCCTGCCAGACCTCCGGCACCACGGGAGCGCCGAGCTGCGTGCCCAGCGCGGAGGAGCTCGTACGGCTCACGGAATCCGCCGGCGACGTGACGCTCCCGGTGACGACGGCGTGGTCCGTGGGCGTGGAGCTGTCCGGGGCCGTGACCGGCTGCAAGGTGACCGGATCCGGCTGTGCGGCGGAGGTGTCCGGCTGCGTGGTGGGCGTGTTCCCGCCGCCCGGGATGCGGGCCGGGACCAGGAGCGATTCCGGGTGCATCTGGGTCAGCGATCCGGCGGGCCTGCGGACCCGCACGACGTTGCCGTCGCCGTCCGTGTAGGTCAGCTGGATGTCGTACGCGGCCTGGTACTCCGCGAACATCCCGTCCACGGACAGGGAGTTGGTGATGCTGATCGCCTGTGAGGTGACGCGGGCGCGGGTGGTGGTCGCGACGACGTTGACGGTGACGGGGGCGCCGATGCCCACCGCCCCGGCGGGCATTTTGCCGGACGCGTCGTTGTGCTGCGTCATGGCCGTGTGCGTACCGGTGAAGCCGACGTTCTGGGTGACGGACCGGGAGACCGTACGGGCCTGGGTGAGGCTGACCGAGCGATCCTCGTCGACGGTGACGTCGTGCCGGGTGCCGCGGTACGTCAGCTTCCCGGGCACCAGCTGGACGCGCAGCTCACCGGAGTGGGTGGCGTACGCGAGGCCCTCGCGGACGAGCTGGTAGTGCAGACCGCTGTTGAGCGCGTCCGGCGTCATCAGGGTGACGACCTGGCTGTGGAGCCCGCCGTCGCCCTCCAGGGACGTCTGCGGCAGCACCTTGCCGGCTCGGGAGCCCAGGGCCTCGGCGAACGCCTGGAGCGCGGGCCCGGCGTCGAGCACGCCGCGGAGGGAGACGAAGGGGGAGGTGGGCGACGGCGGCAGCCAGAGATCGGGCTGCGGCAGGCCGTCGAGGCCGTTGGTGACCAGCCCCAGCCGCTTCGCGTCGTCCAGCACGACGAAGGTCTCCGCGTCGCCCTGCACGGTGACACCGCCGTACCCGGCGTCGGTCGACGCGAACGGCTGGAGCGACTTCTTCTGCCCGGCCACGAGGACGTCGACGGCACCGAAGCCGATGAGCGCCTTGGCGCCCGAATACGTCGCGCCGAACCCGCTGCCGATGCTGAACGACACGGAAACGCCGGCGGTGGTGCCCCTGTTGAACAGCGTCCACACGGCGCCCCAGTTCTGGGAGACCTGGGTGCTGCCCGGCACGCCGGCCTGGAAGGCGGTGCCGCCGGTCAGCTGCGCCTGGACGTTGACCGTCTTGGTGACCGAGGTGCCGCTGCCGACGCTCAGCGCGGTGGGGACGCCGTGCTTGAAGTCCAGCCCGGAGTCGAGGACGTCGATGACGTACGCGTCGCGGGGCACCACCCGCAGTTCGGTCTGTGCCCGCTGCCGGAAGAACCGGCCGCGGAAGTACATCCCGTTGTCCTCGACGACCTGGATGCTGTGCGCGAACTGCTTGACCAGTTGCTGGGATTCCTGGCTGCCGGGGATCGCCAGCTTCCGCTTCAGCTGGGGGGACAGTTCGCCGAGCACGCCGCGCAGGACGGTCAGGAGGTCCTCGGAGTGCACGAGTGGCCGGGCGGCCATCGTGGCGACGGACTCCAGCGGGTGGTGCTGCCGGGGCGCGGTGAGCCGGTCCTTCACCCGGTCCGGCGGCAGTGTGGTGACCGTCCGCCCCGTCGGCGGGGGCGGCGTGGGGGCGCTGTGGCCCGTCAGCACGTTCTCGGCGGCCGGCGGGGACTGCGGCGGCTCGGGCACCCGCTCCACGGAGCGCGTGTGGGCGGGCGTCAGCGCGCGCGGATGGTAGACGTCCACCTCCGCCTCGACGATGAGGTTGCCGTCCTGCCGGTTACTCAGGTCCACCTGGTGCGGAGGAATGTCGAGGAGGGACCCCACGAGCATCGCCAGCGCCCAGCGTGACGTGGCGTGATGCTCGGCCTTGACGGTCATCGTGGCCTTGTAGGTGTAGACCTCGGACCCCTGGGCCGGCGACAGACCCAGCTCCGTGCCCATCTCCCAGCCGCTCTCGCTCTTGCGGAGCTGGGAGTGGGCGTAGGTGGCGGTGCCACCCGTCATGACCAGGTTGGTGCCCGTGACGGGCTTGACGCCGACATCGGCGCCGAACCCCACCTGGAAGCTCTGCTGGGATTCGGTGCTCGTGGAGTAGCCGCGGGAGCCCGACAGGCTGCCGCCGGTGGAGACGGTCGGCAGATAGCCGACGTAGCGGCCCTCGGACAGCTCCACCTTCCTCGTCACCCGGAGTTCGAAACGGCGCCCGTGCAGCGTGCGGCTGAGGACGAAGGTGTCGCCGCCCGCTCCGTCGACCACCTTGCCGTCGAGCTGGTAGGGACCGCCGGTGAAGAGCCGGTCGGGGATGCTCTCCAACCGCGTCGGGGAGGAGTTCCAGAGAATCCGCTCCTGGTTGCGCATCAGCTTGCGCACGTTGAAGCCGGGGGTCGGGTAGCTCGGCTCGGTGGCGTCCGGTACCAGGGCCTTCTTCATGCGGAAGGCCACCAGCTGGAAACCGGACGAGGCGGTCTGCCGCATCTTCCTGACGGTGGTCCGCTTCTTGTGGACCAGCGCCCGGACCTCCGGGTCCTTGTGGTGCAGCAGCGCCTCGGTGGTGCTCTGCAGAACGCGGTCCGACAGCGCCCGCCGGTCCGTGGAGCTGCCGCTCCCGGCCTCCGTCCGCGGGGGCGTGGGGGAATCGCCGCTGTAGGTCGCCCGCCGCTCCCCCCTCAACCGTTGCTTGACTTTCCGGATCTGGTGGGCGTCCAGGAGAGGGACGCTGTTATGCGCGCGGCGGAGGGGGGGCGGCAGGGTCCGGACCCTGGCGTTGCGGTAGACGGTGGTGTCCAGCGCCGACAGGCGGGGCGTGGTGTCCATCGAGAAACCACGGGGCAGCTGCGGAGCGGTGTGGACGTCGGTTCCGGCCAGGTTCGGATGGTTCCCCGTCCCGCCGTTGCCCAGTGCGGACGAGTCACGGGGAACGATCCGCAGTCCGGGGTCCCAGCCGGCCATCATCCGGGCGTCCTGCCGGGACAGGCGCAACAGCGCCTGACCGTCGAGAGCGTGGTGGAGCAGGTCTCCCCGGTGACGGAGCTCCTTCGGGGTCGAAGCGCCGGCCAGCACGTAGCCCGGTGTGAAGTCGACGGACATCGACAGCGTGGCCTTGTAGAGGCCGTGCACGGACTTGTCCGTCAGCCCGTACTGGTTCTGCGCCTTGTCCGACCGGGTCAGTGCGGACGTCTTCCCGGTGCCCACCTGGGCGGTGCCGGCGGCCTGCCCCCGCACCACGGAGTTCTCGGACGGGCCGACGGTGAGGGCCGCCGTGACCTGCGTGGTGGACGAGTGGGTCAGGTCGGAGCCGAACGCCGTGCTCTTCTGGACCTTCAGCTCACTGTCCGAGACCGTCTTCTCCAGCTCCAGAGGCGTCTCCTCCGCGACCTTGATGTGGTACTCGAAGCGGCCGATGACCCGGTTCTCGGCGTTGTGGACCAGCACTTCCTGCCGTCCGCCGCCGAGGCTGGACATCAGCTTCTCCTGCAGCGTCTGGGTGGAGAAGTGATGGAGGATCTCCCGCAGCGCCGGCATCTCCCCGGTCAGCTGGGCGTGCACGTGCGCGGTCTTCAGGGCCCAGTCGAGCAGGCCCTTCGGCAGGACGAGGTGGTCGGCTGCCGCCAGGGCCGGGAAGTCCTTTTCGCCCAGCGGGAAGCTGTCCGGGAACCCGGGCGCGGATCGAGGTGCCTTCGCCGTCTGGGCGTCCGGCACCCGCCATGCGAAGCCGCTCCCGACGGAGAGCTTCACCGGGTCGCGGCCGATGGGCTTCAGCTCGCCGTTTTCCAGCTCGTACGACCGGGCCTCGAAGTCCACGTCGTTGACGTAGGTGTGCGAGCCGCCGCTGTTGCCGGTGCCGTGCTTGCCGGACGTGGTGACGGAGTGGGTGGTGCTGAGGGTGGTCTGGTTGATGCCGAAGGAGAGCGCGACGTTGGCCATGGCACCGACCCCGGTGCCCGGCGCCATACCGGAGTTCACACCGAACTGCGGGGCGGACGGCTGAACGGCGACGGTGGCGCCCTTGTTGCTGGTGGCGGTGCCGCTCTTGACCTTGACGGTGTCCAGGTCCGCGTAGCGGGTGTACGAGCCGTGGTTGGCGGCGCTGACCGCGAAGACCTTGGTGGTGCCGTCCGCGCTCCGGTACGGCAGGAGCACACCACCACCGAGCGAGGTCAGGCTGTTCGCGTCCGCCCCGCCCGGGTGCCCGAGCAGGGCGTGCGGCCGGGTCTGCATGACGCTGAGCAGTTCCTTCTGCAGACGGTCACGCTCCTTGGAGCCGATGTCCGTCAGGCCGTTGACCAGCTGCCGGGCGACCTTGTCGGCCTCGCGCAAGGTGATCGCCGTGCCGCCGGCGGACGAGACGTGCCGCTCCAGGCTGGTGCCGCCCTCGAAGACATCCTTGTTGTCCTCGCCGCCCTTGCCGCCCTGACGGACCGGCCAGGGACCGGGGCGCGGATGTTCGATGAGGACGGGCCGGTCGTGGTCGAGAACCGCGATCTCCAGCGGGGCCAGCTCGCTGTCCTGTACCGACTTCGGCGGAGCGCCGTCCTCGTCCCTCGGCGCGAACACCACCTCGCGCTGCAGGGTGCGCAGGTAGTTCATGCGGCGCCCGACGATCTCACGCCGCCAGTCGTCGTAGGTCAGGCTCTGCTTCGGCCGGTCGGTCTCCTCCAGGAGGAGGGAGTACTCGCTGTACTTCTCCGCCGAGGTCTGGTGCTCCAGCCACTCCCTGGTCTCGTCGGCGGTCAGCGCGCGCGGCTTCTCGGAAGGGGAGGTCTTGGCGGGGTCGGTGGTGCCGGTGCGGTCGCTCTGCTCAGGGGTCCCGGTCGTCTTGGTGGTGCCGGTGCTGTCGCTCTGCTCAGTGGTCCCGGTCGTCTTGGTGGTGCCGGTGGGCTCGGGCGTCCCGGCCGCCTGGGCGGCGGTCCCGGCGCTCTCCGGGACGGGGTACCACATGCGGTCGCCGGTGTCCGGGACGGTGCGGCCGTGCTCCTTGAAGAGCCGGGCGCGCTCGTCCTCCAGCCGCCGGATCACCTGCTCGATGCGGCGGTCCGAGGGCAGCGACGCCCCCTGGAACTTCCCGTCCGCGTAGCGGATGACCACTTCGGTGGCCCAGGTGTCACCCACGCTCTGGGGGGTGCCGTCCTCGGAGACGACGGTGACGCGCAGGTCCAGCTCCTGGGCGGCGGCCTCGGCGGCCACCTTCGCCAGCTCGGCGTCCCAGTGGTCGCTCAGTACCGCCTGCCGGGCCAGGGCCCGGTACTGGTCGGGGTGGAGGCTCTTGAGGGCGTCGGGTGTGCGGCCCGCGGCGTCGAAGGCGGCGCGGGCCGTGTCGTCGAGGACGATCCCCGCCGCGGTCAACTCTTCGTCGGTGAGGAGTCGACGGGGCAGTTCCACCTTGTCGATCAGCGGACCCGAGAGGGCTACGGACAGCATCTCGGCCAGCGCGTCCACCCGCCCGATGCCGCCCGGGGCCCGGTAGCGGGCCGGGGGCACCGGTGCCAGCGCGTAGGCCAGCGCCTTGGCGAAGCCGGGGCCGCCGGGTGCGGCTTCGTCGAGCAGGTAGGACTCCGCGCCGGGGCCCGCCAGGTGCTTGCCGCCGAAGGTCACGGTGTAGCCCGCGGCCTCCGACGGGGGCCGGGTCTGCCGCTGTACGGCGTCCGACGAGGAAGCGGCCTGCTGCTGTACGGCGTCCGGCGACGGCTGCGGGTTCTGCGGTGCGGAACCCGCCGACTGCTCCTCCACGGACGCGAAGCTGACCTTCCGCCGCCGGTCCTCCTCGGTGAGGGCGCCCGGCTCGCGGAGGATGGACTGCGGACTCGCGTCGGGCTCTGGCGCCGGTCCACCCGAGGAGGGCAGCTTTGCCTGGGTACCGTGCAGTTGGCCCGTGGGGAGGTCGGATGGCGAGCCCGGCAGAAGACCGGCACGGCTCTTCAGTTCTTCCGGAGAGAGCCGCGGCAACAGCTCCGGGAAACCGACCGGTCCGAGATTCCTCAGCTCTGTCGACGGCGCAAGCACGTCGCCGTTGACGTCGAGGGTGACGACGGCGATGTCTTCGACGCCCTTGGCCTGAAGGAGCGGGAGCGGTTCGACGGCGCTGAAGTGGGCGTCCAGGGGGTCGAACCAGACGACCGTACCGTCGAGGTTGACGGCGTGCAGTTCCACGGGGGAATCGCTGCCCGGGACCTTTGCCACCAGGTACGCGTTGGCACCGTGGAGGTGCGTGTCGGCACCGTGGAGAGATGCGAGCCGCAGGCTTTCCTCGGTCACCGCGACCGCCACCAGAGCGTTGTCGAAGTGCGGGCCGGCGGCCAGCTGGAAGCGCTCGGTCTCCCGGACGGCGGAGCGGGGCACGTGCTCCACCGCGCCGGAACCACTCGCTGCGGAGGGGGGTGCGTCCGTGGACGGAGGCTCGGTCCGGTGGGTACTGGGCAGATCATTCGGCGGCTCTCCGGTGCCGGCGCCCCACCGCGCGGGCCCCGACGGCTGCCCGCCCGTACCCAGGAGGGAATTCAGGTAGAAATCCAAGTCGCTTTCGGTGCCCAGGGTGGGGTCCACGATGCTGCCGGAGTCGTCCAAGGGCGCCTCGCTGCCGTCGTGGAGAGAGTCTCCCTCGGACGACTGAGCGAGCTCCAACACCTCCAGGTGGGCGCTCAGGTCAGCGCCCACCTCGCCGAGGGATTTCCGCAGATCCGCAGAGGAACGAGCGTCCGTAAGAGAATCTCCCAGTGTTTTGTCCCACTCGTCCTGGATCCTCTTGTCAATCCGCTTAGCCGCCGCCCGCATTTTCTTCGCGAGATAGTCGACCCGCGAAGAACCGATTTCATCCCTGAGATCCCGGGGAAGGGATTCGAGCATCCCGTCGAGGTCATGAAGCTGCCCGCTGGCCCACTCCGCCAGATCACGGGTACGCCGCATGGCAGGCTTCGTGGAGGCGCGCCTGGCGGCCGGGAGGTTATCGTCCCACTTAATCTTCGTGTACTCCAGCTGTTCGGCGAGGAGATACTTTTTCAGTCGGCGGCGCAGCTCCCTCCCGGTTTCCTCGACCTGCCCCCACCAGTCGGAGGATGCGGCCCTCCGGGCATCACGCCCCGCCTGCGGCCACACCGGCGCATACCCGCCAGAGCCTTCCCGAACGCCGCCGCCCAGCAATTTCGACAGCTGGGCGAAGTCCTTCCTGAGCCGCGGGAATTTCGGGTGTGCGGCCTTCTCCCAGAACTGCGGCCGGAACACCTTGAGCTCGCCGGGTTTTCCCGTACTCTCTTCTGCGTCCAGCGCGAGGGAAGCCCCCTCGAAGTCTTGGGGCTCCGGAATCTGCTTGATGAATGTGGTGGGCGCCACCACTTCCAGACCGATCTCGTCCGCAGTTTCCTGCGCAAAGACAGTCCCGTGCAGGACGTCAGCCCCTACCCCGCACATGATCAGAAGCAACTGCGGCGGCAGGGATGCCATCTGCTCCAGGTCCGCAAGACTATTCCGGCGCCCGACTAGCTGAGCATAATCATCACCGGTGCCCAGATATTCGACAGTTACGCCGTTCTGCGTCGTCGACAGGTAGTTCCAGCCGGGACGTCCATGCGCAATACCCACCCAGAGGGGGCGCGACGGCTTCCACGGCACCGTGCCCCACATCAGAACATCCTTCGACCCCTTTACATCCCCCTCGGAATCCGCCGCGAGATGCACGAAGCGGCGACCGCTGAGATCGAGACCCGAGTAAGTCCAGCTCAGCCCGCTGACCTCCTCCGGGGGAGCAAAGATCCGGCCCCTGTAGTGAGGGAGTTCACCGCTGAACGTCACCTTCCGGTGATCAATTTGGTGATACTTTACCTGCTCGTACTCGCCCGTCCGCTCCGTCTTCAACCACAGCTCATGATTCGAATTAAGGAAGCCATCGTTCTCGCGGAACGCACGCAAGGAGATCTCGGCGCGGAACTCTCCCTTGGATGGCGGCGTTTCCATCTGAACGATGGTGAGGCCACGCTTGACAGATGAAGCGGCACCTTCCTGGCCGTTGCTCCCGAGCACCTCATCGATGGCCTTCTCCAGGCCACCAGCAATTGTCTGGGCGAGCGTCTTATCGCTGTGCATCTCGCCTTCGGAACCGGCCTTTGCCAGGGGTCCGTCGCCGAAGATGGAGATCTCGGCAACGGGGAGCTTCGCGCCCTTTCCCCGTTGCCTTGCTTCCATGGCCAGATGCGCCAAGCGGAAGCCGGCCTGGTAAACCATGTTGCTGGCAGCCGGTCCGCGGATACCTTCCTCCGCGCTGAAATGCACCTTGAAAGACTCCGCAGCCGCTTCCTCCGGCACTGTCCGGCGCTCCGTGACCCCCTCACCTGGAGTGGTCCCCCGCAGGAACTTCTCCCAGGAATTCTCCCGCGAGGAACCAGCCCTTCCCCGCTCCGGCACCCGACTCCACTTGCCCTCGGCCCCTTGCTTGCTTTCCTGGGCATACGAGAACTCGGACTTCCTCAGGAGTACCGAAGCCGAGCCCGCCAGCAGGCTCTTCTCCTCCGTCGTCAGCGCCTGCCGCAGCTCCGTGCTCACCTCGGACAGTTCGGAGTGCAGACTCGCGTCGGACTTCCCGACCGGTGCCTCGGCGGAGGACAACCTCGTCTGAATGTCGTGGAGATGGCTGATGAGCCGGCTCAGCGGCGACTCCGTCGCCAATCCGGCCACGGACTCCCTGTGGGAGGGAATCAGGTTCGTGTCATCTTCCTCCCCCACCACCTGCTTCGGGACAGACTTCTCCCCCACCCCCTTGACCGCCCCCAGCTGGTCCTCCTGCTTCGCGCCGGAGGTCTCCGCGAACTGCGTCAGCCGTGCGTCCAGTTCCTCGGAGAGGGTGCGCGCGGGCACGTTCTCGGAGGCGGCGGTGGTCGTCTCGTCGTCCTTCGGCCCGCCGGTCTGCCGCAGTGCGTCGAGCCGCTGCTTCATGACGTCGTACTCGGTCTGGACGGAGGTGCGGTCGCCGGGCGCCGCCGGCTCGTCGGTGTGGTGAGCACCCTGCCGGACGAGGGCCCCCTCGCCGAGCCCAGTGGCCGTCCGGTCGCCCGCCGCCGGGGCGTGGTCCGTACCGTGCTCCCGCTGGTGCCGGAGCCAGTGTTCGGCGTTGAGATCGTCGGGGCCCCACAGCCCCTGGTATGTGGTGAACCACTCCTCGCGGGCTTCGAGGCGCTCCAGGTCGTCCTTGCCGATGCCATGACCGGCGGCGGAGTCGTGGAGGTCCTTCAGCCAGCCGTCCATCCCGGCGGTGGCGCCCAGCTCGAAGCCGAAGCGGTACGGGAGTTCGCCCCGCAGGCTCTCCAGGCCGTCCTCCCAAGTGGCCAGCGTTTCGGACGAGGTCGCGGACGTCGCGGCCTGCCCGGACTGCTCGGACTGCTCGGACTGCTCGGACTGCTCGGACTGCTCTCCAGGCGCAGTCTGCTCGGTCTGTGCAGACTGCTCGGTCTGGGCAGTCTGCTCGGTCTGGGCAGACTGCTCGGACTGGGACGCCGCCTCCTCCGTCCGTGCGTTCCCGTCCGGGACGGACACGTCGCCGCTCCCGTCCCCGCCCTGGCCGACCGGCTCGCTCTTGGTGGGGAACAGCGCGTCGAACTGTGCCGTGACGCGGTCGGCGTGCTCGTTGACGAAGCGGTCCACGGCGTCGCGCGGCGCGGCCGGCATCCGGACCTGGGCCAGGTGGGCGGCTTCCTGGCGGGCGGCGTTCTCCGCCACGTTCCGCGCGAGGGAGAGCGCCAGCCGGTGGTCTACCGCCTCGGGGCGGGTCATCTCGCTGATCAGCTGGTCCGCGCCGTCGGGGTCGCGGTGCGGGTCGTGCGCCCAGGCGTTCAGCCGCTGGTGCAGTTCGCTGCCGAGGGCGAGGATCGCGGTGCGCTGCGCCGCCCCGTCGGCCTCCCGCAGGTCGAGCTGGAACTGCTCCCGGAACTCCGGGCTCAGCGCCTCCAGGGCCCGCTTCCAGGTGCCGGTCGCCGCCTCCTTCACGGCCTCGACGACGTCCTTCGCCGCCGTCTCCTTGGCCATCTGGAGCTTGACCAGGTCCGGCAGCTCCTGCTCCCGGGCGGCGCGGCGGTCCCGCCACTGCTGTTCCCGCTCGTTCTGATCGCCGTGGCGCCGGGCGCTGCCGGGGTCGCCGAAGATGTCGAGCCGGTCTTGCCGGTAGGTCTCCAGCCACTGCTGCCGCAGCCGCTCCCGGCCTCCCTCGGAGATCCGCGAGTCCGGATTCTCCGACGGGGCGACCGTTCCTGCCGTCGCGTCGCGGCCGTCCGTCGTGCCGTAGCCGCGTACGGCGCTCGCGTTCACCGTCGTGGTGAAGCGGTGCTGCGCCTCGTCGTGGTGCGTGGCGTCCCGGAGCGTCTCGCCGAAGAGCTTCTCCAGCTCCGGGCGGGTGGCGTTGAGGTCGGCGAGAGCGGCGCGGGCCTGCCGGTCGACCGCGTCGAGGGCGAGCGCCCGGTCGGCCCGGGCCTGCCCGAACACGTCGTGCAGGCCGAAGAGTTCGGTGTCCATCGCCAGCGTGACGGCGTCGACGAGGCGCTGCGGGGACGCCGTCAGCCGCTCCCGGCCGAACTGCTCCGCGACGAGGGTGCGGGCCCGGTGCTCGAACGCCAGCTTGGCCTCGTCACGGGCGCGTTCCCCCCGCGTACGGCGCTGCGGCGGCTCGTCCTGGCCGCTCTCCGCACCCTTCGGGCGTACGGTCTCGGGTTCGAGCAGGTCCAGCTGCGCCCGCCGCTCCGGCGAGAGGCTGCCGCGCCACTTCTCGAAGGCGTCGTCGGCCCAGCGGCCGGCCTGCTCCAGGGCGTGCTCGGTCACCCACTGCCGGTCGAGATGGGCGCGCAGTCCCTCCGGGGTGTCGAGGTGGTCGGGGCCGCCGTCGGCGATGCGGTGCCGGACGCGGCGCTGTTCCGCCTCGTACACGCGCGACAGGATCCGGCTGTTGAGCTCCTCGGAGTCCACCAGCCGGTGCCGGGCCCAGTCGCCGAGCGCCTTCTGCTCCCCGGCGCCGCCGTACTGCGACCGCTCGTGCCAGTCGAGGAGATCGTGGACCTGCTGCTCGCCGGGCGGGCGGGAGGCGTCCTCGCCGAGCAGCTGCCCGGCCCACGCGTCGAAGCCGTCCTCGAAGCGCTGCTCACGGGCGGCTTCCCGCTGCGCCTGGGCGAGTTCGGCCTGGCGCTGCGCCGTCATGAGGTTGTACGTCTTCTCGGCCCGCTGCGTGCGGGCGTCGAAGTCCTTGGGGGCGGCCCAGGCGGGGGGCGACGACGGGGCGTGCCCGCCTCCGGCCGACGGGGTGACGGGCGTCCCCTCGTCGTCCTGTCCACTGTGTCCCGACGCGTCCTCGACGGGCCCGTCGTGCACGTGGGAGGGCGGCGGCGCCAGGTGGCCGCCCCCGTCCGCCGACACCTGGAACCGCCCGGCGAGTGCCTCGTGCAGCTCCGTCAGGTACGCCTCGGACTCGGCATGGATCGCCGCCTCGTCGAGGCGGTACGGCGGCCTGAGGTTCCGGGCGGCCTCCAGCACCTGGAGTTCGGCCCACTCCTGACGTTCGCTGCGGGTCATCGGACGCAGTTGCCCGTCGTCGCCCGTGCCGCCGGAGCCGTCGCGCGCCCGCTCCAGCGCGTCGACCAGGTCGCCGGCCGACGGCCCGGAGCGGTGATCGGGGGTGCCCGCGGCGGAGTGCGTGCCGTCCGTGGCGGTGTGCGGGCCCGTGGTGGAGTGGGCCCCGTGGGTGTCCGTGACCGGCGGCGTCTGCGGGGAGGTGCCGGGGTGCTCCGCGGTGGCCTGCGGCGTCTCCTCGCTGCCTCCCGTACCGCTCTCGGTCCGGAAGCCGGCCGGCGGGGCGCCGGGCGGCGGCGTGCTGTGCGTGGCTCCGGTGTGCTGCTCCGTGGCCTGCCCACCGGTGGGCGTGTGCTCCGTGGACGCGGTGGTGACGGACTCCGTCGCCCCCGTGACCGTCGTCGGCTCCGTGGCCGAGGCCGGTGTCGTCGTCGAGGTGTCGGACGTGGTCGACGTGGTGGAGGTGGTGGAGGTGGTGGAGGTGTCGGACGTGGCCGCGGTGTCGGACGTGGCCGACGTGACCGACGTCTTCGACGTGGACTCCGTGGCGGAGGCGACCGGCGGCTTGACGTCCGGCTGCCCCGCGCGCGAGCCACCGGCCCCGGACTCCTTGGCACCGGTCTGCTGCGGGGTGGTCCCCGGTGTGCCCGAGGGAGGCTGCCCACCCGAGCCTGCGGGCGGCGCGGACCGCTGATTGCCCAGGTCCATGACCCGGGGGTTGCGGGGCGCGTCGCCGGTGTGGAGCTGGGGCTGCGGCGCCTGGGCGGGGGCGACGGATACGTTCGCCGGACCGGTGCCGGTCTGCTGCCCGCCGGCCCCCGACAGGTGCTCGGTGCTCTCGGTGGGCACCTGGTACGCACCGGCCGACGGGGGGACCGCCGCGGAGCCGGAGCCGCCCTGGCCCTCCTCCGAGCCACCGCTGCCCGACGTCGAGGCCGTGTCGGTGGTGCTGATCGTCGAGACACCATCCGCCGGCAGCGGCTTGGTGTCGTCCGACCCGCTCCAGGCGCCCGAGGTGTCGTTGGGTGTGGTCCCCGAGGGCAGCCCTCCCCCGCCGCCCGTCAGCTTGTCCCACCCGGCGCCGATGGCGTGCTGCGCGGCCGGCATGACGTACTCGCCCAGCCCGCGTCCCGCCGCGCCGAGGACCGCGCCGCCCACGAACGCCTGCGGCTTCAGCTCGAACTTGCCCTCGTAGATGTACGTGACGACGCCGTCGGAGAGCATGTTGTTGACGCCGTCCAGCGTCACGCCCGTACCGAACCCCGCGGCCTTGTAGAGGAAGTTGCCGTGCAGGTGGTCGCGGAGCGCGTTGTTCAGCGCCTCGGGGACGTCCTTGGCGAAGAGCTGCGCGCCGCCTGCGCCCAGCTCCTTGGCGTACGGCTTGACGGCGTCCTGGAGGCCGTTCTGGAAGGCTTCGCTGCCGACGCCCTTCTCCCAGTGGGTGACGAGCGCTTCGCCCCAGTCCCGGCCGAGCTTCCCGGCCTGGCCGACGTGCCCGGCCGCGCCCTCGGGGAACAGCTTGCCGCCCAGGTGCTTCTCGAAGAGCGCCTCGGTCTTGTCGGTGAACGCCTGGGCGACGGTGCCCTTCCCACCGACGAAGCCCTCACCGGGCTTGAAGCCCTTACCGAACCCGTGGCTGAACTGCGCCTGGGTGTTGCTCAGCAGGGAGCCGAGGTCCTTGGCGAGCGCGCCCCGCTCTCCGCTGGTGAGCTTGTCGAGCATCGGGCCGGTCAGGCCGTGCTCCGTGGCCGCCGCGCCCTTGCCGGCCGTCGCCGCGCCCTTCTCGATGCCGGGCGCCACCTTGGAGCCCGCCCCCAGCAGGCCCTTGCCGAACTTGTTGGCCGCCTCGCCGCCGACCAGATGGGTCAGCTCGGAGGTGAGCGCGCCCTTCGTGCCCTTGCCGATGGCGTTGCCGATCGCCTTGCCGATGCCGAGGCCGATCAGGTCGAAGGGGGCGGCGATGGCGCCGCCTATCGCCCCGGCGACGACGCTCTGCTTGAGCAGATCCGTGTCCAGGCTGTCGCGGTGGTGCTGGCCGATCTGGACTTCCTGAATGGTGAAGTCGGTGAGGAAGCCGACGCCGGCGCCGATGGCCGTCTGGAGCAGGACGGACTTCGCCAGTGCGGTCAGGAGCTGGAGGACGAACTCCCGGACCATCGCGTACTCGAAGCTCATGCCGAGCATCACGGCGGGGCCGAAGAACCAGCTCAGGAAAGCCGTGATCGCCATCTGCGCGATCATGGCGATGATCTGCCCGATGACCGACCACTTGGTGTGCTCGACGTCGGTGGCCGTCTTGTCAGCATTCTCCGCGAGCTGTCCGGCCTGCGCCGCGACCATGGCGAGGTACGGGTTCTCCCCGGCGCACATCCGGTTGACCAGGTTCAGGAACGACTCGGCGGTCGCGCCGCTGAAGCCCTCGTTGATGTCCTGGGAGACCTTGACGAACTCTTCCTGGATCTGGTCGAAGTCCCCGCCCGTCCGGCGGTAGTAGTCCGCGGCCTCGCGCAGCTGGTCCTCGTTGGCCTGCGGCCATTGCATGCCCAACGCGTTGAGGACGTTGATGACCTCCTGGCTGGGCATGAGGGCCATGGGATGTTCCTTTCCGGACCGCCGGCCGTGAGCCTGCCGACGGCTCACGCGCCCGGAGCGGCGCTGGGGTGCTGGTGGGGGGAACGGCGCGGGCCTGGGGAGGGCAGCGCGCCGGGTGGTGAGGGTGCCCCCCCGTGCGGGGGCCCCCCCCGCCGGGGGGGGGAAACCGCCCGAGCCGGTCTCATATAAAAAAAAAACAGCCCACCACAAAAAAAAAAAAAACGGTT
>NZ_JBHYGX010000001.1:0-36056 GCF_042739975.1 Streptomyces sp. NPDC059080 | reverse complement strand
TTTTAAAGAAACCGCCCACCCCCTTTATAAAAATTTTTTTGGTCTTGGCACGGTTATTTTTTTTATAACCCCACGCCACAAGTACCGCGAAACGTGGAGGAGTTGAGCGGAGGGCCGCTACTTCTTCTCCTGTTTCTTCGACTCTTCGACCATCTTGTCCCAGGTGGTGGCGAAGTGTTCGGCGTCCTCGTTTGCGGCGTCGAAGACCTTCATGGCGTTCTCGCCGCCGTCGCCGGTGGACGCGGTCATGTCCCGCAGCGTCTTCGCCACATCGCTGAGCACCTGCGTGCCCAGCCCGGCGACCTTGTTGTAGTTCTCGGCGGTCTCGTCGTCCTTGCCGCCGGCGGTGAGGTTCAGGGTGTTGATGTGGTCGATCTCGCCGGACACCTTCTCGATGAGGTCCGCGATGCCGTGGTACTTGCCGAAGAGGCGGCGCAGGTCATCGGCGGTCTTGATCTCCTCAGCCATCGGTCTCGTCCTCGTCGTCGAGGGCGGAACGTGAACCGCCCGGCCCGTTCTTCAGCCCCATCTTCTGCTGGACCTCGCGCATCATCCGCAGCTGGTCGGTGCCGCCGAGCATGGACTCTCGTGCCTCGTTGCCGAAGCTCATCATCGGCGTGACGGCCCTGGTCACCGTCGAGCGGACCTCCAGGCGGGCCTTCTCCAGCACCTCCACCAGGGCTCGGCCCAGTTCGGCGGGGGCCATGGAGCGATAGCCCTCGCCCTGGAACTTGATCTCCCGTACGTCGGACTGCGTCCCCATGATCACGGTGATGGAGCGGTCCTTGGAGGTGACCTTCACCGTCTGCTGGGCCAGCCGCTGCTGCGTCTCCTGGAGCTGATTGGTGTGATCGGCGAGCCGTCCCATGATCTCGTTGAGCTGTTCCTGGTATCCGGCGCTCATCGTCCGACCTCGTTCCCGTACGTCGCTGCTGTTCCGTGCGTGCTGTGCTGCGGCACCGCGCTCACCGGCCGATCACGCCGGGTGTGGTGCCCTCGTCGGTGCCCCACACCTCCTCGTCCTCATCGATCCAGGTCTGCCGCTGGCGGCCCTGCTCGCCCTGACCGCCGCCGCCCGCGCCGCCACCGCCGCCCATGGGCGGCACCATCGGGGAGCCGGAGGAGGTGTTCCGTCCGCCCGCGGTGGCCTCGGACAGGACCCGGCCGCCGCCCCGGCCGCCGCCCGGCGGGAGCTCCTCGGAGGGCGGGACGGAACCGCCGTTGCGCAGCGCCGTCGGGCTCATGCCCGTGTTGGTCCGCAGGAAGTCGTTGCCGGTGCGGGCCAGGTTCCGTGCGATCGGGCCCTCCCCGGCGCCACCGCCCGCGCCGCCGCCGAGACCGCCGCCCATGCCACCGCCGCTGAAGGTCTTCAGGCTGTTCGGGAGGGGAGGCGGGGGCGTCCCGCCGCCCGGGCCGTTGGAGCCCGGTGGTTTCTGGAGGTATTCGGCGAGCTTCTTGTTGGCGTTGAACTCCTGGTGGGCCAGGCTGTTTCCGGTGCCGTTGCCGGTGCCCATCCCGGCAGGCGAGGTGATCTTGGCGCCCGGCGGCACACCGGTGATCTTGTGACCGGCACTGTCGGTGGCTAGCTTCCCGTCGGGCCGGGTGACGGTGCCATCCGCGTTGATCTTGGAGCCGTACGGGACGCTGAGCGCCTTGCCGTTCTTGTCCTTGAGCGGCTCACCGTTCGCGCCGACGAGAGGGGACTTGGCGGAGCCGGGGGTGAGCCCGTCCTTGCCGCCGTTCTTGTCCGCCACACCGGAC
Source organism: Streptomyces sp. NPDC059080 (assembly GCF_042739975.1). Taxonomy (NCBI): domain Bacteria; kingdom Bacillati; phylum Actinomycetota; class Actinomycetes; order Kitasatosporales; family Streptomycetaceae; genus Streptomyces; species Streptomyces sp. NPDC059080. The sequence goes on along the minus strand of NZ_JBHYGX010000001.1, from coordinate 34,295 downwards.
GAGAACGAGCCGACCTTCGGCGGGGGCGGGGGGACGAAGCCCCCGGGCGGCAGCTGGCCGTGCTGGTCGCCGCCCTTGCCGTCCTGCCCGCCGCCGACGCCACCACCGTTCTGCTGGGCGAACTGCTGCTTGATGTCGTCGACCGACGGCGGCTTGACGTCGGCACCGGTACCGCCACCGATACCGGTACCGCCCCCGGCGCCGCCCCCGGTGTCGCCGCCCCCGATCCCGCCCCCGACCCCGGTCCCGGTCTCGGCGTTGAACTGCTTGAGGTCCGGCGGCGAGCCGTCGCCCGTCTTGTTCTTGTTCAGCAGGGACGCCAGATTCTGATCGCCGCCCCCGCCCTTGTTCGGGCCGCCCAGGGGATTCACGGCGTGCGGCAGCTTCAGCCGCAGCGGGCTGAGCGCCTCGGGGATGGCCGCGGTGGTCGAACCGTAGCTCCTCTCCAGCGCCTGCATGTGCGTCTGCGCCGGCTCGTCGAGCTTGGTGCGGACGTTGGTCAGCCACATCTCCTTGGCGCGCGACTGGACCTGGTCCCAGAACTCCTGGGTCGCCGGATCGCCGTACTTCGAACCGGTGACCTTGGGGGTCTGGCCGTCGAAGGTGATGCTCACCCCCTGCATCGCTTCCTGGAGCGCATCGTGGGTGGCGTTGACCGGCGCGGCCAGCCGGTCGTTGTACCAGTTGCCGAACGCCTCCTGGAGCCCGGCCAGGGTCTGGTGGAGCTGGACACGCGCCTGGTCGATGTCCCCGGTGAAGTCCCGGGGATTGATCATCTCGGTACGCAGCCGTTCCAGCTCCTTGGCATGGCCTTCGAGCACCGCCCGGAAGACTCCGGCGGAGCTGCCCTGCCAGTTGGAGTCATCGTTGTCGATGGTCCGCGCCCAGCTGTCGATCAGCTCCTTGGCAGCCTGGATGCGGCCCTCCAGCCACCGGGCGGTGTTGGAGGCGGTGTCGAAGCTGCCGAGGCTGACGAACTCGTTCCCCTTGAGGGTCCCGGAGAGCGGCGACAGGATCTCCTCGGCCTGATGGAAGAAGCGGTACAGCGGGCCGCCGGAGCTGTCCAGCGTGGCCCAGTCCATGTTGATGCCGAGGACGTACGCCCGGTCGCTGCCGCCGTACTCCTCGCTCCGCGCCTCCGGCAGGACGTAGTTGAACGACCACCAGACGTCATAGTGCGGATCGAAGCTCTGGCTCGCGTCCGCCGACACCCCGCCGTCGCTCATGCTGGCGACGAACCACGACGGCCCGCTGTTCGTACCGATCTCCGAACTGTCCGTCACCTTCTGCCCGGTGGCGGCGAAGGCTTTGAGGGCCTGCCCCCACGTCCAGTCCGTGCCCATGCCTCGGTGTCTCCTGTCAGCCCGTCGTACTCAGGACGCGTTCGGCGGCGGGGTGTAGCCGCCGCCCAGACCGCCCAGGATGTCCTGGAGGTTCTCCATCATCTGGGCCGCCGTCAGCTCGGTGTTCTTCTCGCCGTCGTCGAGGATCTGACCCACGCTCACCAGGTCGTTCGACAGCTCCCCCATCGACTTGTTGAAGGAGTCGAGCTGCTGCTTGAGGCTCTTGCAGAACATCTCGTAGCGCAGTTGGAGCGCCTGTCCGGCGGGGAAATCCTTACCGCCGGCGAGGAGTTTCGCGTACCCACCGGGCCCCTTCGGGCCGCCGGCGAATCCGTCCAGATTCCGGAAGTCGTCGTTGTCCCGGAAATCCCGGATGAATTCGTTGATCTTCTGTTTGGCGAACTCCTCCAGGTACCCCTCGGTAATCTTGACGTTGCCGGTACCGGAACCGCCCTCGTGTTCACTCACGGGATGGACGCCTCTCTCTTGGCGCGAGGCCGCTAGAAGATGTTGCTGCCCTTGTTGTCGGCGTCGATGATGGCCTGGATCATGTTCTCCAGCGCCACCGTGCCCTGCTGGTGGGCGTTGTGCATCTCCTTCGAGGCGTTGTCCACGGCCGTCTGGACCTCCTGCCACGCGGTGGAGGTGGCGCCCTCGAAGCTCTGCTTGATGGGGGCGAGCTGATGGATCATGTCGTCCAGCGCCGCCTTCATCTCGGTGTTGGCCTGGGTCAGGTCCATGGCGTCCTGGCGCGCACGGTCGACCAGGAGATGGGTGTCAGCCATGTCGGCTCCTTGGGTGAGAAAGCGAAAAGGGGAATTCTGGCGCCCCGAGGAATACGGACGCGCCGGATGCGGGGGAATTCCCGCAGATCAGCTCTTGCCGCCCATGATGCTCTGGATGTTGTCCAGGTCGCCGCCCCAGCCTGCCGCGTGCTGCTGCGCCTCGTCCGCACCGGAATTCAGCACCTGGTTGGCCTGCTGGAGGTTGGCGTGGAGGTTGTTCACCTTCGTCGAGACCTGGTTGTACGCCTCGATCCATTGCTGCATCTTCTGCTGGAACTGCGTGCTGGCCTGCGACTGGAAGTTGCTCGCCACGCCCGTGGTGACGATGTCGCTCACCCGCTGTCCGGAGCGCCGCATCTTCTCCATCTGGCCCTCCAGAATCACCATCGCGTTCTGGAGGTCCTGATCCTTCTTTGAAATGGCACCGGACATGGTGTGACGTCCTTTCGGGAGGGATGTTTCAGGGGCTGGTCACGCACGGCAGCGGCCGGAGCCGCCCTGTCGCGCGCGTACGGGAACGAGGCGGGCGAGTGTCACGCGCACCACGAAGCCACAAAGCCGCGTTGCCCCGACGCGGGGCCGGGGTGCCTGGGCCGGCGTCCAGCGCCCCGCGTACCCCCTTGAGGGAGCCGCGTGACGGCGGGGCGGAGGCCCGGAGCGGTGTGTGCGGTGCCTGATGCGGCACCTCCCCCCGTCATGGATGACGACGCTGACGGCTCGACCACGACCAGGGTAGACACGGACACCAGGCACGTAGTCATACCAATGGTTGACGTTCCGCGCTTTTCCGGCGAACAGGCCGGGACCCGCCGCCAGGAGCACTCCGCACTTCCGACGGGACATCTCGACTTCCCGGACTTCAGGGCGTGTTACCACCTCCGCGAACCGACAGGACGCCCGGACGGGGAGACCGGCAGCATGCCGCTCCCGGGACGCTTCCCTGGACGCTGCCCCGCGCGACGGCACCGGACGGCGCGCCGACGGCCCCACCGGGGCGCCGGGCGACGGGTCGGCGGGGGCCGACAAGGTGTCGTTCACTGCGGTTCGCTCTCCTTGGCCGGGAAATGCCTCCGGGTCGACGCGGATTGCGCGGAACACTATCGTGACCGCCCATCAGCAATTCGAAAGCAGAGCGTACTCCTGAGAGTTGAGTATGTAAGCACAGCAGCTCTCACCCCGACTTCGCACATCACCGTTCACATTCGTCTTTGCTCCACCGCTAGTGCAAATAATCCAGCGCCTCCCCCCTGGTCTCTCCCCGGTGCGTCCGCGCATCAGGGGCCGGCGCAGCCGGGTCCGGCCGCCCCGAAGGAAGGTCCGTCTTGAGCACCGTCACATTCCGCCGACCACCACGCCGCCCGGGGCCACAGCTACCCAGCGGGGAGCTGAGCCTTCAGGAACCGCCCACGCTGCCGGAGGCGCAGGGCGGGCTCTCGGGTGTGATCACGTATCTGCCCATGGCGCTCAGCTCGATGGGCATGATGCTGATCTTCATGCGGCCGGGTTCCGGCGGCGCGCTCAGCTATATCGCGATCGGCATGATGGCGCTCTCCGCGGTCGGCATGCTGGCCACCCAGTTCCTGCGCACCTCCCAGGACCGCAAGCGCAAGCTGCGCGGGGAGCGCCGCGACTACCTGCGGTATCTGTCCACCAGCCGGCGCCGGGTGCGGAAGGTCATCACCCAGCAGCGGCAGGCGCTCTCCTGGCAGCATCCCGAGCCGCCCGCGCTGTGGTCGCTGGCCCGCACCAGCCGCCTGTGGGAGCGCAGGCTGACCCACGAGGACTTCGCGGAGGTGCGGATCGCCCGCGGCTCCCAGCAGCTCGCGCTGAAGCTGTCGCCGCTGTCCACCAAGCCGGTCGAGGACCTGGAGCCGCTGTGCGCCCATGCGCTGCGGCGGTTCATCCGCGCGTACGGCACCGTGCCCGACCAGCCGGTGGCCGTCCGGCTGCGTACCTACTCCCGGATCGTGTTCGACGGTGACGAGGAGGTCGCGCGGGCGACGGTGCGGGGGGTGCTCGCCCAGCTGGCGGTGTTGCACGCCCCGCGCGACCTGGACATCGTCGTCGTCGCGGACGGGGAGGCGCGGACCACGTGGGAGTGGGTGAAGTGGCTGCCGCACGCGCAGCATTCGGCGGAGACCGACGGCGCGGGCGCGGCCCGGCTGGTGACCGACACGATCTCCGAGCTGGAGGCGCTGCTGGGTGAGGAGTTCGCACAGCGGCCGAAGTTCGGCCCGGACAACGAGCCCAGCCGGGACGAGCCGTACACCGTGATCGTGCTGGACACCTCGAACGTGCCGCAGGGCGCGCGGGTGGCGGGCCCCGGCTACAGCAACGCCGTGATCATGGACGTCCGCGGGGCGCTCGGGCAGAAGCCGTCCCGGCACGCACTGCGGCTGCGGATCGCCGACGGCGAGCTGCGGATGCTGGGCACCGACCGCAACGGCAAGGAGACCGAGTCGGCGATCGGGCGCCCGGAGGCGATGGGCATCGCCGCGGCCCGGGCGCTGGCCGCCACCGTGGCGTCGTACCGGCCGGGCGTCACCGCGCAGTCGGAGGCTCCGCTGGAGCAGGACATGGACCTGGCCGGGCTGCTGGGCATCACGGATCTGCGTGCGGCGCCACTGGACCGGTTGATGACGCGGTCGCGGTCCGAGCGGCTGCGGGTGCCGATCGGGCTGTCGGCGGACGGTTCGCCCGTGGAGCTGGACATCAAGGAGTCCGCGCAGGGCGGTATGGGTCCGCACGGCATGCTGATCGGGGCGACCGGTTCCGGTAAGTCCGAGCTGCTGCGCACCCTGGTGCTGTCGCTGGCGCTGACCCACTCGTCGGAGACGCTGAACTTCGTCCTGGTGGACTTCAAGGGCGGCGCCACCTTCCTCGGCCTGGACGAGCTGCCGCACACCTCCGCCGTGATCACCAACCTGGCGGACGAGACGGCGCTGGTCGAGCGGATGAAGGACGCGCTGCACGGCGAGATGATCCGCCGCCAGGAGCTGCTGCGGAAGGCCGGCAACTACTCGTCGGCGCTGGAGTACGAGCGGGCCCGGGAGGGCGGCGCGGCGCTCGAACCGCTGCCGACGCTGTTCGTGGTGGTCGACGAGTTCAGCGAACTGCTCGCCGCGCACCGGGACTTCATGGAGCTGTTCGTGATGATCGGCCGTCTCGGCCGCAGCCTCGGCGTGCACCTGCTGCTCGCCTCGCAGCGCCTCGACGAGGGCCGCATGCACCAGCTGGAGTCGCACCTGTCCTACCGGGTCGGCCTGCGGACGTTCTCCGCGATGGAGAGCCGGGGCGTACTGGGCGTACCGGACGCCTACAACCTGCCGTCCCAGCCGGGCAGCGGCCTGCTCAAGAACGACGTGGGCACGCTGACCCGTTTCAAGGCCGCGTACGTCTCGGGTCCCTACCGTGCGGCGCGGCGCGCCGCCCAGCAGGCGATGATCGCCGGTCAGGTGGTGCCGTTCGGCACGACATGGGTGGCGCAGCGGCAGGTGCCGCAGGCGGAGCCCGAGCCACTGTCCGAGGAGACGGACGAGAACGCGCCGAGCCTGCTGAGCATCGCCGCCGAACGGCTGCGGGCGTACCCCTCGCGCCCGGCCCACCAGGTGTGGCTGCCGCCGCTGGAGGCGCCGCCCACGCTGGATCTGCTGCTGCCGCCGCTGGCGCCGGTGGCGGGCCGCGGTCTGTCGCCCGCCGAGGAGCCGGGCGCCCGGCTGACGGTACCCGTCGGCATCGTGGACCGGCCGTTCGACCAGCGGCGCGATCCGCTGATGGCGGACCTGTCGGGCTCCGGCGGCCACGTCGGCATCGCCGGTGGCCCGCAGAGCGGCAAGAGCAACCTGGTCCGTACGCTGATCACCGCGCTGGCGCTCACCCACACCCCGCGCGAGGTGCAGTTCTACTGCCTGGACTTCGGCGGCGGTTCGCTGTCCGGCCTCTCCCGGCTGCCGCACGTCGGCGGGGTGACGGGGCGGCTCGACCCGGAGCGGGTGGTGCGCACGATGGCCGAGGTCACCGGGGTGATCGCGCGCCGGGAGCGGCAGTTCGCGGAGCTGGGCATCGAGTCGATGGACGACTTCCGGCGCCGCCGGGCGGCCGGTGAGCTGTCCGACGAGCGGTTCGGGGACGTGTTCCTGGTCGTGGACGGCTGGAGCACGGTCCGGCAGGACTTCATGGACCTGGTGCCGACCTTCAACCTCATCTCCTCGCGCGGGCTGAGCTTCGGCGTGCACCTGATCATCGCGTCGACCCGCTGGGGTGAGATCAGCAGCGGACTGCGCGACCAGCTCGGCACCCGTTTCGAGCTGCGGCTGGGTGACCCGGTCGACTCGGTGATCAACATGCGGGCGGCGGACACCGTCCCGAAGATCCCCGGCCGCGGCATGACGCAGGAGCGGCTGCACTTCCTGACCGCGCTGCCCCGGCTGGACGGCGAGCCGCAGTCCGGGACCGTCAGCGAGGCCGTGACGGCCATGGTGAACAGCGTCCGCGACGCGTGGGACGGTCCGCCGGCGCCGCCGGTGCGGATGCTGCCGCTGGAGCTGGACGCGGCGACGCTCCCGGCCGCCGAGGGCGATCTGCGGGTCCCGCTGGGTCTGGAGGACCAGCGGCTGGAGCCGCTGTGGCACGACTTCGAGGCGAACCCGCACCTCATCGTCATCGGCGACGCGGAGACCGGCAAGACCAACCTGCTCAAGCTGATCTGCCAGGCCGTGACCGACCGGTACACGCCCGACCAGGGCCGGATGATGCTGGTGGACTTCCGCCGCACCCTGGCCTCGGGGGTGCCGGAGTCGCACCGGCTGGGCTACGCGGTGGCCACCGACAAGCTGCGGCAGATGGCCGAGGGCGTGGCCCGCGCGATGCGCGAGCGGGTGCCCGGACCGGACATCGCCCCGGAGCGGCTGAGCAAGCGGGACTGGTGGACGGGTCCGCAGCTCTTCGTCGTCGTCGACGACTTCGAGATGGTCGGCGGCGGAGGCATGGGGCCGAGCCCCTTCGCGCCGCTGCTGGAGTTCCTGCCGCAGGGCAACGAGCTGGGCCTGCACCTGATCGTCGCGCGCAGCGCCAACGGCGCCTCCCGGGGCATCAGCGACCAGCTGCTGCGGCAGCTGCTGGAGTGCAACACCCCGGCGCTGATGCTGTCCTGCCCGCCGTCGGAGGGCATGTTCCTGCCGGGCGTCAAGCCGCGGCAGATGACCACCGGCCGCGGCCTGTACGTCACCCGCCGGGGCACCACCCAGGTCCAGACGGCCATGTTGGGGGCGGCGCCGCAGGCGTAGCCCTCCCCCTGTGCCGTCCTGTTCCGGGTACCGTGATCACCCACCTGGAGCAGGACGGCACAGATCATTTGCTATTGCACAGTCGATGGCCGCTTCACAAAACCCCCACCCCTTTTCCCGATCCCCCGAGTGGGAAATTACTCAAGAACACCACCCCCACTTGGAGGGTTTTCCTGAGGAAAAAGAAAATCCTTCGGGAGACGCCGTCCGAGACACGGGGAATAGTTTCCGACAAGCCCCGCACCAAAGAGACTGGAAATGAGCGGTCACCGCTCTCCACGCCGGTGCGTACGGAGCAAACTCGCCGAGAGCGTCGGGGAGATGCGGTTCGGCGTGGCACCGGTCGGACGCGCGTGCCGCGCTCACCGGCAGTCCCACGTGTCACGGATCCCCCAAGTCGGCCACACTGAGCCCTCCTTACCGAACGACCGCTTCGCGGGAAAGTGGAGGCAGTGGCGATGCCGCAGCACGCTCAAGGGCTGGTACTGCGACATCACCCGCCCCGCGGTGGTCCGCGACGGGGGCTCGGGCACGGCGGAGCTCGTGGCCCGGCACGGCTCAGCGGCCGTGCCGCCCCCTCAGGCCCCGCGGCTCCCGCACCGTTCGCGGCTCCCCGTACGAACAGCCCTTCCTCAGTACTCGTAGAACTCCGACGCACTCTCAGGAACCGGATCTCCCGAGGCGGCTTCCGCAAGCCGAGCCAGCAAGGCGGAGGCGCGCTTGGCGACGGTGTCGCGGTCGCCGTCGGAGAGGGCGGAGCCGAGGCCGACGGCGACAGCGCCCGCGGCGATCCACTCGGGGGCGCTCTCGACGCTCACCCCGCCCGCCGGGAGCAGCGGCGCCTGCGGCAGGGCGGCGCGGATCTCGCCCAGCCAGGACGGGCGGCGGTCCGCCGCGGGGAATATCTTGAGCGCATCGGCGCCCAGCTCCAGCGCGCGCACCATCTCGGTCGGGGTGGCGACACCGGGGAAGACGGGGACGCCGTAGCGGTGGCCCGTACGGATCACCTCGGCGTCCAGGCTCGGCGAGGACAGGAAGCGGGCCCCGGCGTCGACCGCCATCCTGGCCGACACCGCGTCAAGCACCGTACCGGCGCCGATGACCGCATCCTCCCCCAGCTCACGGGTGAGCGTGGTGACGGCCTCCAGCGCGAACGGTGTGGTCAGGGATATCTCCAAGGTGGTGACGCCCGCTGACAGCAGGGTGTCCGCGGTAGCGCTCGCCTCGTCGTACGTCGCGCTGCGCACGATGGCGAAGACCCGCTGCGCCAGCGCGGCCCGGGTGATCTCCCAGCGATACACGGCAGTTCGCCGCCCTTCCTCGTCTGTGAACGACCGTGCCCGCCCGGCCGCGGCCGGTACGGCGAACTCCGCGCGGGCAGGCCGCGACAGGTCGGAGCATTACCGTCGATGCCCGGTCATGTCTCGATTCGACCGGAACGCTACCGGCAGCCACTGACAATTCTCCCGCGGGGGGCCACCGTACGTCCCTGAAGCAGCGACATCCCAGGGATCTTTCAGGGTTACCCACGCGGCAACTCACCGCGATCGTCCTGACCTCCGGCGTCGGCCCAGCACCCACGAAATCCGCCCGGCCCGGCCCGCGGCCCCCCGCACAACGCGACGGGGGGGGGGGGGGGGCGCCCCCCCCCCCCCCCCCGGCGGGGCCCGCGGGGCGGGCGGGGGCGGCCGCCCACCCCCTCCAAGGTAACTGCGAGGCGGGTGGGGGTGGGGGTGGGGCGCCCCGCGCCGCCCCCCCCCCGCAGCGCGCGGGCGGCCGGCGGGCCCCGCCCGCCCCCGGCCCGCCGTCTGTGCCCGGTGGGACCGGGCGTCGGCTCAGCAGCCGAAGTCGACGAGACCGAAGGTCGCGTAGTGGTCGGAGGTGTAGTAGTCCTCCTGCTTCTTCTCACCGGTCACGATGCGGCGCGCACCGCGGTCCGGGGAGCCGGGGGTGACGACGGTGAACTCGTGGTAGTAGCCGGAGCTCTGCTGCGGCAGGATCCCCTCGCGGTTCGAGAAGACCGTGCCGTCCTTCGGGTAGGGGTAGGGGCCGCCCTTGGCAATCAGGTCAAGGGTGTCGTGGGCCTCGGCGGGCAGCTTGGACTGGCAGATCGAGCCGGCGCTCGCCACCCGTACCTGCTGCGCGGACACGGCCGCGTGCGCCGTGGCGGTACTCGGGGTGGCCGCCACGGCGGTGCCGCCGAGGAGGAGGGCCGATGCGAGGGCGCCCGCGGCGCCGATCCGGGTGATCCGTGGGGGGATTCTCATGCCCCTCAGCATGACGCGCGTAGACATGACCCTGTCAATGCCAAGGAGCGGAAGTTTCCCCGTCGTTCACAAGGATCCCCCGAACGGCGCAACACGGCCACGCCCGCGCCCCGTTGTGGTTCCCCACGCCCCCGACACGCCGCCACAGTTCCCCAAATGCCGTGCGTCGGCCGCCCGTTCCGACTTCCCGCACCGACTCCCCGTACGTCTCGCCGATCGCCCGGCCACGCTCCCCTCCCCACCACGCATCACCCCGCCACCTCGTACGGGACGGACCCGTACGGATCGCCCCGGAGGAGAGCGCGGAACCCCGTACGGGATCACCCCGGAGGAGGGCGGAGAAGAGGTCGAGCGCCGTTGCCTCTCAGGCAAAACTTTTGCCCCAGAGGTCAAGGCTGGCTATACCGGGTACATGACCGAGACCCCGCAGGACTCCCCCGCCGAAGCGGCGGCGGATCTGCCCACCGTCGCGCCCCGGCTGCGCGACCTGCGGCGCCACAGCGGGCTGACGCTGGAGACGGCCGCCCGGCGGGTCGGGCTGTCGCCCGCGCATCTGTCCCGGCTGGAGACCAATCGCCGCCAGCCGTCGCTGCCGATGCTGCTCGCGCTGGCCCGCACGTACGGAACCACGGTATCGGACCTGCTGGGCGAGACCGCGCCGGAGCGGGATCCGATCATGCGGGCCGGGCGGACCGAGCCGTCGGAGGCCGGTGGCTGGACGTACTGGACGGTCGGCGGCGCCGGGCGGGCCATGCAGGCGCTGCGGGTGCACGTACCGCAGCGGGCGCAAGGCGATCTGGTGCGGGTGCATCCGGGCGAGGAGTGGCTGTACGTCCTCACCGGGCAGCTGCGGCTGACGCTCGGCGAGGCCGTGCATCTGCTCGGCCCGGGTGACGCGGCCCACTTCGACTCGCTGACCCCGCACCGCATCGCCGCGACCACCCGGGCCGGTGCGGAGCTGCTGTTCGTCCACACCCTGCTGCAGAGCGGCGCCGCCGAACTGTGCCTGGGGGACGACATCCCGCGGCGCGGCCTGTGAGACCGCCCACCGCCTTCGGTGCCGCGGAGCCGCCGCGCACCGCACCGCTTCATGAGGGAAGGACGAACGCCGTGCCCGACCACTCCACCCCTGCCACCCCCGCCGCCCCCGGGACGCCCGGCGGCCCCGACGCCGTAGCTCCGCAGGAGGCGACCGAGCGGAAGTACGTCGAGAACAAGCCGCCGCGCGGGCTGTACGTGCGGGTGTTCATCTACGTCGTGGCGACGCATGTGCTGCTGGCGTTCATGAGCTTCCTGGTGTACGTCGCCAAGACGCGCTGAGGCCACCGGGGGCCCATCGCCGTACCGGAGCCGCCGGGCGGGCGGTGCTCCCCCGGTCTTCCCGGCGCGTCGGCGCGCACCGCCCGGTGCCGGGCCCGCACGCTGAGGGCACACCCCACGGCCGCCGGGCCGCGTGCCCGAACGGTGCGGCGCCGTGGGCGGCCGCCCCGTACCGGAGGAGATCCCGCCATGGCCCGACCCGCCGACACCGCGCCCCGGCCGACCGCGGACGCCGTTCTCGACGCCGCCGTACGCGCCCTCGCCCCGGATTCCGGCGCAAACCGGACGGTCGCGCGGATCGCCGCCGGGCAGGCACCGCGCGCGGTCTTCACGACGTTCTGGGACGCGCTGGACGACTGAGCGGCGCCCGGCCGCCGGTACGAACGGCCGGGCGGCGGTACGGGCGGCCGGGCGGCGGTACGTCAGCCGCGCTCGGGGCGGGTGAGGAGTTCGCCCGTGGGGGCGGCGAGGGTGGTGCCGTCGTTGATCTTGCGGCCGCGCAGCCACGTGGAGCGCACCACGCCGTGCAGGGTCTTCCCGGCGTACGCGGTGATCTTGTTGCGGTGCTGGAGGGTGGCCGGGTCGACGGTGAAGGTCTCGTCGGGCGCGAGGACCGCGAGGTCGGCGTCCCGGCCCGCCTCGATGGCGCCCTTCCGCCCGAGGCCGACCAGCGCCGCGGGAGCGGTGGCCATCCAGCGGACCACGTCCTCCAGGGAGTGGCCGCGGGCGCGGGCCGCCGTCCAGATGGCGGGCAGGCCCAGCTGGAGGGAGGAGATGCCGCCCCAGGCGGCGCCGAAGTCGGCGGTCTTGAGGTCGGCGGTGGACGGCGAGTGGTCGGAGACGACGCAGTCGATGGTGCCGTCCGCCAGGCCCTGCCACAGCGCGTCCTGGTTGGCGCCCTCGCGGATCGGCGGGCAGCACTTGAACTCCGTGGCGCCGTCGGGGATCTCCTCGGCGGTCAGGGTCAGGAAGTGCGGGCAGGACTCGACGGTGACCCGGACGCCCTCGGCCTTGGCGGCGGCGATCAGCGGCAGCGCGTCGGCGGAGGACAGGTGCAGGACGTGCACCCGCGCGCCCAGCCGCCGGGCGAGCGCGATCAGGGCGGCGATGGCGTCGCCCTCGCAGACACGGGGGCGCGACGCGAGGAAGTCGGCGTACCTGGGCCCGCGGGGCACGGGCGCCGCGTCCAGGTGGTGCGGGTCCTCCGCGTGCACGATGAGCAGGCCGCCGAAGCCGGCGATCTCCCCGAGAGCGAGGGCCAGTTGTTCCTGGTCCAGCTCGGGGAACTCGTCCACGCCGGAAGGCGACAGAAAGCATTTGAAGCCGAAGACCCCGGCGTCGTGGAGCGGCCGCAGGTCCTTGACGTTGCCGGGGATCGCGCCGCCCCAGAAGCCGACGTCGATATGGGCCTTGGCCGCGGCGACCTCGCGCTTGGTGTCGAGGTGGGCGACGGTGGTGGTCGGCGGGAGGCTGTTGAGGGGCATGTCCACGAGCGTGGTGATGCCGCCCGCGGCGGCCGCACGGGTGGCCGTCCAGAAGCCCTCCCACTCGGTGCGCCCGGGGTCGTTGACGTGTACGTGGGTGTCCACCAGGCCGGGCAGCAGGACGTCGTCGCCGACGTCCTCGACCCGCGCGCCGTCCGGCACCGCGGCGTCGTGCGGCAGGACCGCCGCGATCGTCCCGCCGCTGACGGCGACGGACGCGGCGCGCGTCCCCTCCGGGGTGACGACGCGCGTGGAGCGCAGCACCAGCTCTACGTTGGACACCCGGTCCCCTCCTCGTCTCTCGTGCTCCGTGTCCTTGACGGTCGTCGTTGGCGCCGGGTGGCCCGGCCCCACTGACGTTCACCAAGCCTTCAACAGACTGTTGAAAGAGCTTTGCCGCCGGTCCGGGACCCGTCAAGACCCCTCCGGGCGCCGCGGACACCGCCTCGGAAGCACACGGCCGACACTCGCAACGAGAGGGCGGAAAGCCTCTCCCGCACGACTGGGTGATTCCACGACATGGATAATGAGTTTCGCGGAGCAGAACGTAGCTACGGCCACCGGTCAGGTCAAGGGATCGCGGACAGCGAGATCACCGGCCCGGCCGGAGTTCCGCTGCCGAGGCGCTGACCGGCGCGAACGACTGCGTGATACACCGTGTGCCCGGGAAACGGGACCGGTAGGCTGCTCCGGTCGGCCCGGCGCCCGCACCAGCCGAGACCCGACCCCTCCGCCCCGAAAGGAATAGCGACGTGCCGCCGTCCAGCGCCAGCACCTCTGCCGCCGATGCCAAGCCCGCGGGCGCGAGCGGCGGCGTCCAGTCCCTTGAGCGCGCCTTCGACCTGCTGGAGCGGATGGCCGACGCCGGGGGCGAGGTCGGCCTCAGCGAGCTGTCCGCCAGCAGCGGCCTCCCCCTGCCCACCATCCACCGCCTGATGCGCACCCTCGTGGCCTGCGGTTACGTCCGCCAGCAGCCCAACCGCCGGTATGCGCTGGGACCCCGCCTGATCCGGCTGGGCGAGAGCGCCTCGCGACTGCTCGGCACCTGGGCGCGGCCGTTCCTGGCCCGGCTGGTCGAGGAGACCGGCGAGACCGCCAACATGGCGCTGCTCGACGGCGACGAGATCGTCTACGTCGCCCAGGCCCCCTCCCGGCACGCCGTACGGATGTTCACCGAGGTCGGCCGACGGGTCCTGCCGCACTCCACCGGCGTCGGCAAGGCACTGCTCGCCGGGCACCCGCCGGAGGAGGTCCGCGCGCTGCTCGGACGGACGGGCATGCCCGCGGCGACAGAGAAGACGATCACCGACCCGGACGCCTTCCTCACGGCACTCGCCGAGGTCCGGCGCCTGGGCTACGCGGTCGACGACAACGAGCAGGAGATCGGCGTCCGCTGCTTCGCCGTGCCGGTCCCCAACTCCCCGACCTCGGCGGCGATCTCCATCTCCGGCCCGACCGGCCGGGTCACCGAGGCATCGACGGAGAAGATCGTCCCGGTCCTCCAGGACGTCGCCGCCCAGCTGTCGGTCGCGCTGGCCAACCAGACGCCGGCCTGAGCGCTCCCGCGTCCGCCACGACCCCGCGGCGGATGCGCCATATGCGGGACGCGATCCGCTATGCCCGTTCGGCGGGGCGTGGCGGCGTCCGGCCTTCCCGCCGCGCGCCGTCGTGCACGGCGCACGTCCCGCGCAGTGCGCCCCGGAGAGCCGTCCAGCTTTCCCCGTAGGGGCGGTGCCATTCCTCCGCACATCTGCTCCCCCACCCCGCCTTCCGCGTGAGCGTCCGCCGGGACAGGCGTACGGGGTGCCTGGACGGAGCAGCATCCTTCCGGGCATATCCGGTATATCCCAGAATCGGAGAACGCGATGGACTCTCAACGCGACCCGTACAGCGACCCCGATCCGGAGCACGGCCACGACGCGGCCCCCGACCGGCGCCACACCAGCGTGGTGCACCTCATCTGCCGCGCCTACGGACTCGCCGACGCCTCGGAGATCACCGTCGAGCACATGCACCGGTACGTCACCGAGCACCGCCTCACGGAGCAGCGTACGCACCGTATCCGCGACACCCTGCGACCGCGGATCCCCCGTCCGCGTACGGCGGGAGACGCGGGCTGACGCCCACGGTTCGGGGCGGGCGCCGCCGGGGGGCTACGGACCGGTGCGACACCGGTGGGGCGGCGCCCGGCCCCGGGGGATGGCGGCATGGGGTATGCACTCCCCCATGACATCGACTCCACGCCCGTCCGCCCCGGCACCGGCCTCATCAGGGCACCCGCCCCGCCCGGGGGAGGTGGCGGGACTCCTGCTCGCCGCCGGGGGCGGGCGGCGGCTGGGCGGGCGGCCCAAGGCGTTGCTGGAGTTCCGCGGCCGACCGCTGGTGGAGCATGCGGCGCGGGTGCTGCGGGAGGGCGGCTGCGGCCCCGTCCACCTCGTCCTGGGCGCCGCGGCGCCCGAGGTGCGGGCCCGCGCCGACCTCTCCGGCTACACCGTGCACACCAGCCCCGACTGGACCTCCGGGATGGGCTCCTCCCTACGGACGGGCCTGGCCGCACTCGCCGGTTCGGGGGCCGGCGCGGTGCTCGTCGCCCTGGTGGACCAGCCGGGCATCGGGCCGGAGGCGGTGGCGCGGGTGGCGGCGGCGTACGACGGCCCGGGCACCCTGGCGGCGGCCGCGTACGAGAGACGGCGCGGGCATCCGGTGCTCTTCGGCGCGGACCGGTGGACGGAGATCGCGGCGACCGCCGAAGGCGATCGCGGCGCCCGCGACTACCTGCGCCACCACGGCACCGAACTGACCCTCGTCGAGTGCGCGGACATCGCCGCGGCGTACGACATCGACACCCCGGAGGATCTGCGCCTGCTCGGCGGGTGAACGGGGCCGGGAGGGGGTCGGTTGGGGCGGTACGCAAGTGCCGTCGGAGGCAGCGGAGTTGAGGGGCAGGGGGGGGCGGTACGCGGGTGGGGCTCAGCAGGAACCCTCCCTGAAGAAAAGCCCCCCACCCCGCACACAACCTGGCACCCCGAACCACCGCTCCCCCGCTTGTACCGACCCGAAGCCCGACCTCAACAAACGATTGAACTTCCGCGATAAGGAAACTACTCTCCACCAGTCAGAAGCGCCCTGAATCCGAACGGCGCCCGCGACCGTACGTCCGTCCCTGCGGCACCCCGTGCCGTGCGGGCCTCCCGGCGGCCGCTCGGTACCGCCGCTGAATGGAGTGACAGCCCATGTCCGCACCAGCGCCGTCCCTGCCGGCCCTCGCCGACGTCGACCCCGCCCACGCCCCCGCGCGCCAGGACGAGGTCCTCACCGACGCCGCGCTCGCCTTCCTGGCCGAGTTGCACCACCGGTTCACCCCGCGCCGCGACGAACTGCTCGCCCGGCGCGCCGGGCGCCGCGCCGAGATCGCCCGGACCAGCACCCTGGATTTCCTGCCCGAGACCGCACACATCCGCGCGGACGACACCTGGCGGGTCGCCGCGCCGCCCGCCGCGCTCAACGACCGCCGGGTGGAGATCACCGGCCCGACCGACCGCAAGATGACGATCAACGCGCTGAACTCCGGCGCCAAGGTCTGGCTCGCCGACTTCGAGGACTCCTCCGCTCCCACCTGGGAGAACGTCATCACCGGCCAGCTCAACCTCACCGACGCCTACGAGCGCCGCATCGACTTCACCGACCCGCGCTCGGGCAAGTCGTACGCCCTGGGGCCCGCCGAGGAGATGGCGACCGTCGTCATGCGGCCGCGCGGCTGGCACCTCGACGAGCGGCATCTGACGGTCGACGGCAAGCCCGTCCCCGGTGCGCTGGTCGACTTCGGCCTGTACTTCTTCCGCAACGCCCGGCGCCTCCTGGACCTCGGCAAGGGCCCGTACTTCTACCTGCCCAAGACCGAGTCACACCTGGAGGCCCGCCTCTGGAACGACATCTTCGTCTTCGCGCAGGACTACGCCGGCATCCCCCAGGGCACCGTCCGCGCCACGGTCCTCATCGAGACCATCACCGCCGCGTACGAGATGGACGAGATCCTCTACGAGCTGCGCGACCACGCCTCGGGCCTGAACGCCGGTCGCTGGGACTACCTCTTCTCCCTCGTCAAGAACTTCCGCGACGGCGGCCCCGCGTTCGTGCTGCCGGACCGTAACGCGGTGACAATGACCGCGCCGTTCATGCGCGCGTACACCGAACTCCTCGTCCGTACCTGCCACAAGCGCGGCGCGCACGCCCTCGGCGGGATGGCCGCGTTCATCCCCGACCGCCATGACCCGCAGGCCAACGAGAAGGCACTGGCCAAGGTGGCGAACGACAAGGACCGCGAGGCCGGGGACGGGTTCGACGGTTCCTGGGTCGCCCACCCCGACCTCGTGCCGATCGCCCGGGCCTCCTTCGACGCGGTCCTCGGCGACCGGCCGCACCAGAAGGAACGACTGCGCGAGGACGTCGACGTCAAGGCGGCCGACCTGATCGCCATCGACTCCCTGGAGGCCAGGCCCACGTACCAGGGCCTCGTCGACGCCGTGCAGGTCGGCACCCGGTACATCGAGGCGTGGCTGCGGGGCCTGGGTGCCGTCGCCATCTTCGGCCTGATGGAGGACGCCGCCACCGCGGAGATCTCCCGCTCGCAGATCTGGCAGTGGGTCGACGCGGGCGTCGTCTTCGAGGACGGTGACCACGCGGGCGAGAAGGTCACCGCCGATCTGGTGCGTGCCGTCGCCGCCACCGCGCTGGCCGGCATCCGCGCCGAGGCCGGCGAGGAGGCGTTCGCCTCCGGCCGCTGGCAGCAGGCCCACGACCTGTTGCTCCAGGTCTCCCTCGACACCGATTACGCCGACTTCCTGACCCTTCCGGCGTACGCGCTGCTGGAGGGCTGAGAACGGCGCCCGCACCGGCGGAGGGCGTGGCCACGGCCGTGACCGCAGGGCCCGCCCACCGCCGCCGCCCCGTCCGCCCGCGCCGGGCGGCGGGGGCGGCGGCGGTCCCGGCGGGCGACGAGTACGCTCTTCGGCATGCCGCCGTCTCCGCCCGAGCCCGTCCGCCACGGCGACGGCGACGCGCCCCGGGCGGCGGGCCGCGCCTTACCCACGGGACGGCGGACGGCGGACACCGCGCGGACGGTGCTCTTCGCGGCGCGTTCCGCGGTGGCGCTGCACCGCCTCCTCGACACCCTCCCGGTCTTCGCCGGTGACCACCGCATCACCCGCGTCTTCTCCCTCGTCCCCGGCTCGGACTTCTCCACCGACGCGCTCGCGGCGCTGGAAGCCGCCGGGGCCCGTACCGTCCCCTGGAGCCAGGCCCTCGGCACCACCTACGATCTGACGCTCGCCGCCAGCCCCAAGGGCGATCTGCACCGGCTCCGCGGGCCGCTCGCGCTGCTGCCGCACGGCGCCGGGTTCAACAAGTCGCTGCCCGCCGACGGTCCGGCCCGCGGGGCGTCCGGACTCGACACCGCCTACCTGGTACGCGGCGGCGCCCCGCTGGCCGCGCTGCACGCCCTCGCCCACCCCGGGCAGATCGAGCGGCTCGCCGCCCGGAGCCCCGAGGCCGCCGCCCGGGCCGCGGTCGTCGGCGATCCCACCCTGGACCGGCTGCTGTCCTCCCGGGGCCTGCGCGACCGCTACCGCGCCGCGCTCGGTGCCGGTGGCCGCCGCCTGATCGCCCTCACCTCGACGTGGGGCCCGCGGTCGCTGCTCGCCCGCCACCCCGGACTGCCCGCCCGTCTCACCCGCGAACTGCCGCTGGACGAGTACCGGTTGGCGCTGCTGGTCCACCCCAACGCGCACAGCAGCGCGGGCCGCCACGAACTCGCCGAACGGCTCGCGCCCGCCCTCGCCGCCGGTCTGACGATGGCCGCGCCGTACGAGGAGTGGGCGTCGGTCCTGGTGGCGGCCGACGCCGTGCTGTGCGACCACGGGTCGACGGCCCTGTACGCGGCGGCACTGGGGCGCCCGCTGCTGTCCGTGGGCGACGGCGGCGACGAGCTGATCCCCGGCACCCCGATGGACCGGCTCCTCGCGGCGGTTCCGGTCTTCGAGAAGCCCGGTGACATCGCCGACGCCATCCGCGGGCACCACGCCGAGCGGGTCACCGGACCGGCCGCCGCGGCCTTCGCCGAACAGGGCAACGCCCTGCCCCGCCTGCGCGCCCGGCTCTACGCCTGCCTGGGCCTGACGCCGCCCACCACGCCCCTCGCGCCCCGGCTGCTGCCCGTACCGCGCGCCGCCGCGCCGCTCCCGGCGGCCTGCGCGGTACGCACCCGGGTGCACGGAACGGCGGTGTCCGTGGCCCGTCACCCGGCGGCCGACGATCCCGAGGACCATCCCGGCGACGGCGGCCCCGATGCCCCGGCCGGGCATCTCGCCGTGGAGGAGGACGCCGTCGGGGTGCATCTGGCCCAGGGCGCGGCACTGTTGTTCCGCCGCGCCCTGGGCGGGCCGGGCGACGCGGCGTGGACCGCCGCCGGATGGATCGACGACGCGCTCGCCGCCTACCCGGGGCGGCGCACCGTGGCCACCGTCCTCACCCCGTCGCTGTCGGTCCTGCGCCGCCGCGGCGGCGCCCTGCTGGCGGCGCGGACGGAGCCGTACGACGAGGCGGGGCGCGTCGTCCGCCCGGACCAGGCGGCGGTGCTGTCCGCGCTGCACGCCTGGCTCACCGCCACCCCGGATGCCGCCGTGCCCGCGGCGCTCGCCTGCACGGTCGGGGACCGCACCTACCGGGTCCGCCTGGAGGAGGCGACGGAGGAGCTGGCGCGCCGGGAGCTGTGAAGCGGGGGCCGCCGCGGCTCCGCGCACCATCGGCCCGGTCAGCCCGGCCCGCCGTCCGCCCAGGGGTTTCCGTACGGCCCGACGAAGCCGCTGGTGCCTGGGGGCGAGGCGTTCCCCCGGCCGGGCTCAGATCGGCTTGCGCCACACGGAGATGTGCTTCGCGGAGTCCTGGGTGAACGGCGCCCCGTCCCAGTCCGCGACGCGGCGTTCCCGTTCGAGCCCGGCGATCCGTGCCATCAGGTCGAGCTCCGCCGGCCAGGCGTACCGGTGCCGGGATTTTCCGCGGCGGTAGCGGCCGTCGTCGCCGTCGTGGGTGAAGTGGTGCGAGACGAGAATCTGCTCGACCAGGTCGAACGTGTCGAAGCCGAGATGCTGCTCGGAGACGTCGAACGGCACCGCGACCTGGCCGGGCGGCAGGAACCGCAGCGGCGGCACGCCCAGCTCGATGACGAATCGGCCGCCTGGCGCCAGATGACGTGCGGCGTTGCGGAAGCACTCGACCTGCTCGTCCTGCGTGAGCAGGTTGGTGAGGGTGTTGTAGACGAGATAGACCAGGGTGAACTCGCCGGGGACGACGGTGGTGGCCATGTCTCCGATGGCTACCGGGAGCGTGTCCTCGTCGGTCTTGCGCCGCAGGACCGCCGCCATGTGCGCGGACAGTTCGATACCCACCACCGGCACGCCGCGTTCCCGGAGCGGGACTCCCACTCGTCCGGTTCCGATGGCGAACTCCAGTGCCCGGCCGTCTCCGGCGAGCTCGGCGAGGAAGGTGAGGGTCGGTTCGAGGACGGCGGCCGAGGACATCTCGGTCTCCTCGGCGTCGTAGCGGTCGGCGGTCGCACGGGTCCACAGCTCACTGCTCGTCACGGGCGGCCACTTTGCCGGGTGCCGAGGGCGCTGTCGACGCATTTACCTTCCACCGGCTCCGCTCCCACGGTTCCAGGACAGGCCGGTACACACCTTTCAGGACGCCGACCGGCTCACGACGCCGGGACCGCCCCGGCCTCCCGGTGGAGCGGCACGCGCCCCCGGTCAGCAGCCCTACGACGCCGGAGCCGCCCCGCCTTCCCGCGCGCGGATCGCCGCGGCCCGCTCCCGGTGCCGGGCCGCCGTATCCGCATGGCCGGCCTCCTCCTCCAGCCCCGCGAGGGCGTCGAGGACCCGTGCCTCCTCGTAGGTGGAGCCGCGTCGCCGGGCGGCGTCGAGCGCGGTCCCGAAGCGGTCGCGTGCGGTGTCGAGGTGGCCCTGCCGTCGCTCCACCCGGCCCAGGGCAAGGACCGTACGGGCGGTCATCCGGTCGCGTCCCAGCTCCTGTGCGGTGGCGTACGCCTCGGCCAACTCGCCCTCCGCACGGTCGAGTTCGCCGAGGGCTTCGTGGGCCAGGCCCAGCTGGTAGGTGAGCAGCATCGCTCCGTAGGCGTTGCCGATCTCGCGGTGGATGGTGCGGGAGCGCACATAGTCGGGGACGGCGGCGGCCCACTGTCCGCTCTCCGCCCCGAGGCGGCCGCGGAACTCCAGCGCGGAGGCGTACAGCTTGCGGTCGTCCGGCGTCTCCCCCAGGAGTTCGGCGCCGTGCACCGCCGCGGTCAGCTCGCGTCCTGCGTCGGCGAACCGCCGCTGCTCCCACAGCGGGCGGGCCAGCTGACAGCGCATCCGGATCGTGGCCCGGAGATTCTCGGCGCGCTGCGCGGCGTCCCGGCCGAGGGCGAAGGTCATCGCGGACTCGGCGCTGTGCGGATGGTCGAGCAGGTGCGTCCAGAGCGGTTCGCACAGCGCCCAGGCCAGGCCGTGCCAGCCCGCGTCGTGGGCGATGCGGACGCAGGCGTGCAGGGCGCGCCGCTCCGCCGTCAGCCAGCGGTGGGCGACGGCCTTCCGCTCCGGCTCCGGCGCGGCGAGGTCCACGTCGTCCGCGCCGGGCACCGGCGGTGCGGGCGGGGCGAGGGTCAGCCGCCTGCCTGCGGCGCGTTCGTCGGCGCGCTGGGCCTGGCGCAGATACCAGCCGACGACGCGGCGCAGCCCGTCGGCGGTTTCCTGGGGGCTGCCCTCGTCGCGGGCGCGGCGCAGGGCGTGGGCCCGGACCAGCGGGTGCATCCGCGGGCGCCGGACGAGCGGCCCGGCCGCGCCCTCCTCGGCGGGGTCGGTCACGACGTCGACCAGCCCGGTGTCGGCCAGCTCCGCCAGCGCGTCCTCGGCGCTCTCCTGGCCCGTGCCCAGCAGTGCCGCCACGGCCGCCTCGGAGATCACCTCGCCCGCCTCGGCGGCGAGCAGCCGGTACAACTGCCGGGCCTGCGGGCCGAGGTCGTGGTAGGCCGCGTCCCATACGGGCTCGATGTCCGGCACGCCCTTCTCCCGCAGTTCGGTGGTGAGTCCGGCGAGCAGCCGCGGCCAGCCGCGGTGCCGGTGCCTGCGCACCCAGCGCCCGGCGACCCGTAGCGCCGCGGGCGATCCCGCGCACAGCCGGGCCAACTCCGCGGCGGTCTCCGGCGCGGCGGACAGCTCGGGGTCGTTGACGATCCGCTGCAGCAGCCGTATGGCGTCGGCCTCCCGCAGCGGTTCGAGGGAGAGCTCCACCGCGGCGGCGTGTTCCAGGTCGTCCAGGCGCCGGGATCCGGCGAGGATCACCACGCTGCCCGCCGACGCCGGGAGCAGCGGTTCGGCCTCCGAGGCGTAGCGGACGTTGTCGATGACGACGACCAGCCGGCGGCGCTGGGTGCGGTCCCAGTACTGCGCGGCGCGCCCGGCGAACGTCGGCTCCACCCACTCCGGTGTCACGCCCAGACCGCGCAGCAGCCGGGCGAGCACATCGCTGAGGGAGACCCCGCCGTCGTGCCGCATGCCGTCGAGGTCGACGTAGAGGACGCCGTCCGGGTATCCCTCGCGCAGCGTCCGGGCGAGCCGGAAGCCGAGGGTGGTCTTGCCGACGCCGCGCAGTCCACGGAGCGTGACGATCAGCGGGCACCGGGCGTCGGGGCGGTCGCGTTCCCAGTCGCGTACGGTCCGCAGGACAAGGGCCTGTTCGTCGTCGCGGTCGGTGAAGTGGGGCACTTCCGGCGGTAACTGGCAGGGCGGCCGGTGCTCGTGCGACGGGTGCACGTGCAGTTCCTGGACCGAACCGGCCTGCACCAGGCTGTTGATATGGGCCTGACCGCCCACGCTGTTCCGCGTCTCCTCGGCCATGCGTCAACTGTATGTGGTGCGGCATCGCGGCGTGCGGCACTTCGCGGGCGGGGCGCGGAGCCGTCCCGGAGCCCTGGGCGGACGCCTTCCGGGGCGGCTGCTCCACGCAGCGCCCGACCTCCCCCGTCCCACGGCGAATACCCCACAACTCCCTTTACCTGTAAGGGAATCGGCATAGGAACAGTTGTTGCACGACGGGTATACGCCACCCCTCAAGTCTGGTAGGAAAGCTTCCTAACGATTGGGGAACCCCCCACAGCTCACTCCGGAATCGGAGGATCGAATGCGCTCCCGATCGATAGGGTCACGTGTGACCAAAATATCCACCCGCGTCGTCCTCGGCGTGGCACTGCTCGCCGTTCCCGCGACCGCAGTCGCAGCGACGGCCATCCAGGGCGGCAAGACGGATTCCGCCCCACACTCGGCACCGCACTCCGCGCACCCCTCGCGCGCGGCGTCCGGGCTCGACGACCCGGCGAAGAAAGAGATCGCGATGAAGCTGGTCTCCAGTGCGGAGAACTCTTCGCTGAACTGGAAGGACCAGTACAAGTACATCGAGGACATCGGCGACGGACGGGGCTACACCGGCGGCATCATCGGCTTCTGCTCCGGCACCCACGACATGCTCGAACTCGTCGAGCTGTACACGAAGCGCAAGCCCGACAACATCCTGGCGAAGTACCTGCCGGCGCTGCGCGAGGTCGACGGTTCCGACTCCCACGACGGGCTCGGCAACGCGTACGAGAAGGACTGGAAGAAGGCGGCGCAGGACCCCGACTTCCAGAAGGCCCAGAACGACGAGCGGGACCGGGTGTACTTCAACCCGGCGGTCAAGCAGGGCAAGGCCGACAAGATCGGTGTGCTGGGGCAGTTCGCGTACTACGACGCGCTCGTCATGCACGGCGACGGTGACGACGCGACCAGCTTCTCCGGTATCCGCAAGCGGGCGCTGAAGAAGGCGAAGCCGCCGTCGCAGGGCGGCGACGAGACGAAGTACCTCAACGCGTTCCTGGACGCCCGGGTGTGGGCGATGCAGCAGGAGGAGGCGCACAGCGACACCAGCCGCGTCGACACCGCGCAGCGGGTCTTCCTCAAGGACGGCAATCTCGATCTGCACACGCCGTTGAAGTGGAAGGTCTACGGCGAGGACTTCCACATCGGCTGAGCCGGTGCGGGCGGGGGAAACCCCGAGGGGAAGCGGGCGGGGGGGGGGGGCGCGGGGCCCCGGGCCCCCGGGCGGGGGGGGGGGGCGGGCGGGGGCGACCCCGCTCGGGGGGGGCGCGGCGGGGCCCCGCCGGTGCGTTCGGCCGCGAGCCGCCGGTGCGTTCCGCGGCTACGGCCGGGCAGCCGGGGTGTCCGGGGTGTCCGCCGGAGCGGGCGGCAGGACCCCGTCGTCTCCGGCCTCGTCCTCCGCGTCCCCGGCAGCCGCCGACCGGCCCCCGAGATGGTTGAAGGCCAGATTGAGCACGAGGGCGATCAGGGCGCCGGTGCTGATGCCGGAGTCCAGGACGACCAGCAGGTCCTTGGGGAAGGCGTGGTAGAAGTCGGGTGCGGCGATGGGGATCAGGCCGATGCCGACGGCGGCGGCGACGATCAGCGCGTTCTCGCCCTTCTCCAGCGCCGCCGTCGCGAGCGTCTGGATGCCGCTGGCGGCGACCGAGCCGAACAGCACGATGCCCGCGCCGCCCAGCACCGGCAGCGGCACCAGCGAGATCACCGAGGCGGCCATCGGGCACAGCCCGAGGAGCAGCAGGATCACGCCGCTGGTCGCCACCACGAAACGGCTGCGTACCTTCGTCATCGCCACCAGCCCGATGTTCTGGGCGAAGGCGCTGGTGGCGAAGCCATTGAAGAGCGGGCTGAGGGCGGTGCCGAGGGTGTCGGCGCGCAGTCCGCCCTCGATGGTCCGCTCGTCTGCGGGGCGGCCGACGATCCGGCCGAGGGCGAGCATGTCGGCCGTCGACTCGGTCATGCAGACCAGCATCACGATGCCCATCGAGACGAGGGCGGCGGCGTTGAACTGCGGTGCGCCGAAGTGGAACGGCGTCGGGAAGCCGAGCGGGGCGGCGTCGCCGAGCGCGGAGAAGTCGGTGAGGCCGACGGGGATCGCCAGCAGCGTCCCGGCGATCAGCCCGAGCAGGATGGAGATCTGCCGCAGGAAGCCGCGCAGCACCCGCCGCAGTACCAGCACGATCACGAACGTCGCCGCCGCCATCGCGATCTGGGTGAGCGAACCGTGGTCGGGGGACGCCGCGTCGCCGCCCTGCGACCAGTTGAAGGCGACCGGCAGCAGGGAGACGCCGATGAGGGTGATGACGGTGCCGGTGACCACCGGCGGGAAGAAGCGGACCAGCCTGGAGAAGTAGGGGGCGAGGAAGAAGCCCAGCACCCCGGCGACGGTGATCGCGCCGAAGATGACCGGCAGCGCGTGCTCCGGCCCCTGGGCCTTGCCGATCGCGACCATCGGGGTGACCCCGGCGAACGACACCCCGTTGACGAAGGGCAGCCTGGCGCCGATCTTCCAGAAGCCGAGGGTCTGCAGGAGCGTGGCGATGCCCGCGGTGAAGAGGCTGGCGCCCACCAGGAACGCCGTCTCGGCGGGGCTCAGCCCGCAGGCCGGGCCCACGATCATCGGCGGGGCGACCACCCCCGCGTACATGGCGGCCACGTGCTGCAGACCGCTGGTGAACATCCTGAGGGGCGGCAGGAGTTCGTCGACCGGATGGGCGCTCCGGTCCGTCTCCGGCGTCCGCGTTGCGGCCACTGCGGGCCTCCTGTCCGGGTCGGCGGGAAGCGCCGCGGGTCGCCCGGCGGCGCTACGGGTCGGACGCCGCGGGGTCAGCCCCCGGCGGCGATACGGGTCAGGCGCCGCGCCTCGTCACGGGCGGCACGGGCGACGGTGTCCTCGTCGACGCGGGTGAGGTGACCGTCCTCGACGACCGGGCGGCCGCCCACGAGGGAGAGGGTCACCGGTGCCGCCGCGCCGAATACCAGCGCGGTGACCGGGTCGGCGATCGAGGAGTGGGCGAGGCCGTCCAGCTTCCAGAGGACCAGGTCGGCCAGTTTGCCGGGCTCCAGCGAGCCGAGTTCGGCGGCGCGGCCCAGGACCCGGGCGCCGCCGTGGGTGCCCAGCCGCAGCGCCTTGCGGGCGGTGAGCGCGGCCTCCCGGTGGGCGCCGAGGCGGTTGATGAGCAGGGCGTTGCGCAGTTCGGTGTGGAGTTCGCCGGACTCGTTGGAGGCGGTGCCGTCCACGCCGAGGCCGACGGGCACCCCGGCGGCGAGCATGTCGGGGACGCGGGCGATCCCGGCGGCGAGGCGGGCGTTGGACGACGGGCAGTGGGCGACGCCGGTGCCGCTGCGGGCGAAGGCGTCGATGTCGGCGTCGTTCATGTGGACGCAGTGGGCCATCCACACGTCGTCGCCGAGCCAGCCGGTGGTCTCG
Source organism: Streptomyces sp. NPDC059080 (assembly GCF_042739975.1). NCBI lineage: Bacteria > Bacillati > Actinomycetota > Actinomycetes > Kitasatosporales > Streptomycetaceae > Streptomyces > Streptomyces sp. NPDC059080. The sequence continues at coordinate 8,422 of NZ_JBHYGX010000001.1, read as the reverse complement.
AAGTAGGCCGTCGGGCCCATGCCGAACAGCTCGTGGCAGAACGTCTCCTCCTCCACCGTCTCCGAGCCGTGGGTGTGCATCCGTACACCCTTACGGCGCGCCAACTCGGCGCTCTGCCGCAGGAGTTCGGTGGAGACGGAGAAGGGGGAGCAGGGGGCGGCCGCGATGTGGACCAGGGAGCCGAAGGAGGCGTCGTGATGGGTGCCGATCGCCTCCTCGGTGGCGAGCAGGGCGCCTTCGGTGGTCTCGACGGCGAAGTCCGGGGGCAGCCCGCCGTCCTTCTCACCGCGGTCCATCGAGCCGCGGGCGAGGGTGAGGCGGGCGCCGATCGCGGTGGCCGCCTCCAGCTCCGCGGCGACGAGGTCGCCGGCGCCGCGGGGGAAGACGTAATGGTGGTCGCAGGCGGTGGTGACGCCGCCGCGGACCATCATGCCGAGGGAGCCCTGGGTGGCGGCGGCCAGCATCGGCGCGTCGATCCGGGCCCACGTCGGATAGAGCGCGACCAGCCAGTCGAAGAGGTTGTGGTCGGTGGCGAGGCCGCGGGTGATCCACTGGTAGAAGTGGTGGTGGGTGTTGACCAGCCCGGGGGTGACCAGGTGGCCGGTGCCGTCGATGCGGCGGGTGACGTGCACGAGGCCCTCGGGGGCCGGGCCCGCGCCCACCGCTTCGATGGTGTCGCCGGCGATCACGACGTGTCCGGTGGGGTGGACGGTGTCATGGGCGTCGACGGTCGCGACGGCGCAGTTCTCGATGACGAACCGCTCGGTCGCGCTGTCAGGGGGTGCCGGTACTGCCGGTGCTGCCATGGGTGGGTCCCCTCAAGGATTCGCGGCCCCTCCCCCCTCGGCGCGGGGAGGGGAGGCGAGGCACGGCGCTGCGTCCAAGCCGTCAGAGGTTGGTCAGATCCTGGGGGATCAGGGCTTCGACACCGTCGCGCAGAACAGTGGCTTCGATCAGGCCGTACGGGCGGTCCGCCGCGTAGTAGACGGCACCGTCGGCGGCTTCGTTCTTGAGACCGAACGGCTCCAGGTCCACCTTGAAGTGGTGCTTGTTCGGGAGCGAGAAGCGGATCTCGTCGATCTCGGAACGGTTGTTGATGATGCGGGACCCCATGTGGTAGAGGGTCTGCTGGAGCGAAAGGCTGTAGGTCTCCGCGAACGCCTCCAGCATGTGCTTCCTGACCTGGGCGTAGGAGCGTTCCCAGTGGGGCATCCGCTGGTCGTCGTCGGTCCAGTTGAACCGCCAGCGGCTGGAGACCTCGGTGGCGAGGATGCGGTCGTAGTCCTCCTTGAGGGTCGTGTACTTGTCCTTGATGTAGCCCCAGAACTCCGAGTGGGTGGAGTTCATGACGACGAGGTCCTTCAGACCGGAGATGACCTGCCAGCGCTCGCCGTCGTAGGTGATCTCCGACAGGCGGGTCTCCTGGCCCTTACGGACGAAGGAGTGCTTGACCTCGTCGGCGCCGACGAAGCGGGAGTTGCCGTCGGAGGTGGCGATCCGCTCCCAGGCGTACTCCTCGATGCGGATGCGGGCCTGCTTGATCGGTTCCTGGCTGGTGACGAAGTGGCGGGCGAGGTGGACGCCGAACTGCTCCGCCGACTCGATGCCGTGTTCCCTGGCGAAGGCGTACACCGTGTTCTTGGTGGTGTCGGTGGGGAGGCAGTGGGCGTTGGAGCCGGAGAGGTGGACCTCTTCGAGGTCGCCGGAGAGGGCGACGGAGACGTTGAGGTCCTTGATGTGGTGGGTGTCGCCGTCCCGGACGATCTTGACGACGCGGTTCTCCGCTTTGCCGTACTGGTTCTGACCGAGCATCACAGGGCGGGCAGGGCGGGAAGTGGCAGCGCGGGCAGGGCGGGAAGTGGCAGCGCGGGAAGCGGCAGGGCGGTTGGCGGTCATGTCGGTGCTAGCTCCCTCGGTATACGGAGTAGCCGAACGGGTTGAGCAGCAGCGGTACGTGGTAGTGCTCGCCCGGCTGGACGGCGAAGGTGATCGCCACTTCCGGGAAGAAGGCACCGCGGTCCCTTACGCGGGGGGCGTCCTGCTGTTCCTCGGCTTGCTGACGGGTGCGGGACTCGAAGTACTCCTCGACGGCGAAGTCGAGGCGTACGTGGGTGGTGCCTTCCGGCAGGGCCGGAAGGTCCTTGCCGCGTCCGTCGGCGTCGGTCGCGGAGGCGCCGTGTGCGTGCCAGTCGCCGTCGCGTCCGGAGCGCACGGCGAGCGTGAGGGCGACGCCCTCCGCGGGGCGGCCCACGCTGGTGTCCAGGATGTGCGTGGACACCGACGTCGGTACGGCCGTCTCGCTGCTCATGCGGGGTCTCCTTCGGCGGTCTCCGTCATGCGGTCTCCGTCATACGGTGCAGACGGATGCGGTTGATCTTGCCCAGCTCCGCCCGGACGATCTCGCGTTCCCGCTCCGGCGCGTTGCCGATGCGGTCCCGGGCGGCGTCCCGCAGCTGCTCCCCGGTGCGCCCCGAGGCGCAGATCAGGAAGGTGTGCCCGAACTTCTCCTGATAAGCGAGATTGAGTGCGAGCATCTCCTCCTTGAGCGCGGCGGAGGCCGAGGCCATGCCGCTCTGCTCGCGGGAGGAGGTGGGGTCACCGGGCTTCGGCCGGCCGAGGGGCGGGTGCCCCGCCATCGCCTCCGCCAGGTCGTCCACGGTCAGCTCCGCCATGGCGGCGTCGCTGGCTGCGTACAGGGCGTCGGTGGTGGCGTAGGGGCGACGGGCTGCAAGTGCGCTCCCCCATGCCCCGCTGGCGCAGACCTCGTGCAGTGCGGCGAGGGCCGTACCGTCGTCGGCCGCGTTGAACCGGGCGAGGCCCGGGGTCGCACTCGAAGACACGGGAAGCCTCCGTGGCCTGATGCTGATGGCTCTGCTTGGCTGGGGAACAGCTAAGACCTCCGGCGACATCACGTCAACACTTTGTTGAAAAGTCGCAACGGAAAAGCCGCCGCCCGGCGTTCCGGACGGCGGCGCACGCCGATCGGCCGCCGCGATACGGCCGTTGGGGCTCAGCCCTCCCGCTTCGCGGCGTTCTCCCTGTTCAGGTAGTTGTAGACGGTGAAGCGGCTGACACCCAGCGCTCCGGCGACGGTCTCCACGCCGTGGCGGACGGAGAAGGCGCCGCGGGTCTCCAGGATGCGGACGACGGACTGCTTGGTCTTGCGGTCGAGTTCGGCCAACGGCACACCGTGGCGGCGCTCCAACTCGGCCAGCAGGTGATCGAGGGATTCCGACAGGTGTGGCAGGCGCACGGCGACCTGTTCCTCCCCCTCCCAGGTGAGCACGACGTCGTCGCCCTGGGCGAGACCGGGGGCGACCATCTGCCCGCCCATCGCGTCGACCAGCGGTTTGACCGCCCGGACGAACGGGTGGTCCGCGGGGTCCGTCACCTGACACCCTCCCCGGACCCGGCGGCGTCGACCACGTTGACCTGAAGGGAGACGCGGGTGGCGCCCGCCTCCAGGGTGTCGCGCAGCAGGGCGGCCACCGCGTCGAGGACCCGTCCGGCGTCACCCTCGGCGGTGTTGCCGAACGGGCCGACGTCGACGGCGTCCAGCCCGGCGCCCGTGACGACCTCCCGCGCCACCACCGCATGGGCGGGCGCCTCGTCGAGATCGAACGGTTCGGTCGTGAATTCCACTCTCAATCGCACTGCGCCCCCATGGCATCGCTCTGACCTGTATGCCCTCTCAGCCCTGCACCCCCGAGAGGGCACATCCGGGGCACATTTCCTAGCCAGACGCCGAAGGCCCGGTCCGCCGCCGCCCCGGTCCGCTCCTCCGGCTCAGGGAAGAGGTGGCTGTAGACGTTCAAGGCCATCGCGGTATTGGTGTGCCCCAGACGCTCCGGGACGACCTTAACGGACTCTCCTGCGGCGACCGCAGGGACGCAGAGGCATGCCGTGGAGCATGGGGCCCGGCGCCCTGGGGAATCTCGGCCTGGCCATGCCTGGGCGTCAGATCTGCCCACAGAAGGGGGACGAGTGGACCGGCTCACCCTTTTCGTTCCGAAACGGAATTCGCCCCCGCCGACGGCGGAAGTTATCGAGACGCCCCTTGAGTCATTCCACCGCACTCCCGGGCAGCAGCATCAGCCCCGCCGCCCCGGTTCGGCCGCGTCGCGGCGGAGTTCTTCGTTGAGGCGCCGAGCCTCTTCGAGCTGGTCTTCGAGGATGACGATGCGGCAGGCCGCGTCGATCGGGGTGCCCTGGTCGACGAGTTCGCGGGCGCGGGCCGCGATGCGCAACTGGTAGCGGGAGTAGCGGCGGTGGCCGCCTGCGGAGCGCAGGGGGACGATGAGGCGGGCCTCGCCGACGGCCCGCAGAAAGGCCGGGGTGGAGCCGATCATCTCCGCCGCCCGGCCCATGGTGTAGGCGGGGTAGTCGTCGTCGTCGAATTTGTCGGTGGCGCGCGGGGGGTTTTCTCGGGTCATTGAACCTCTTCAGAGGACGCGTTGAAGGGCCCCGACGCCGTACCGCGCCCGGGCCCGAGGATTTCCACGCCATCTGCCGGGACCGTGCTCCGGCCTTCCGCCTCCGCGTACGCGCCCGAGGGGCGGGGGCGCGAGGGAGCGGGGGTCGCGGGGCAGTGACCGGAGGCCGTCTTCCGGTCACTGCCCCGCGGTGCCCGGGCACGCCGGCGTCGCATGCGGACGATCCTGATGGCGCCTGCTCCTCGCCTTCTTTTCGTACGGCTCTTCGGTGGTGACGCCGTGCGGTGGTGGCCAGCGGCCCTGGAGTCGCCCGGCCCGGTGGACCGCTGCGCCCCTCCTCCGCGACGACCCCGGGGCGGGCCGGCGCGGACGGCCTCCGGCGTCCCACCGGTCACCTTACTGATTTTGTTGACTATGAGAGAAATACTAAGCACACGAAACAAGAATGTCTACTGTGACCAATGGAGATTTCAGCCGTCGGACCGGCGGTGCAGAGCCCGGCATTCCGTATGGGCAGCGGGGCGGGCGGTCCGGGTGCCGGTGCGCGTACGGAAGGGGCGGGCCCGGCGGCGCGGGGAGCGTGGAGCCGACCCGCCGGCGGACCGTGCCGGGCCCCGTAGGACCGCGCGGCCGCACGTGCCCCCCGGAGTCCGGCCCCGGACCGGGTCGGCGGCGTCCCCATTTCCGGGTGCTTTACCGCACGCGGACGCCGCGAATATCTCATGCCGCAACTGCAGAAATGATCGGGCAGCGCGGTAGGGGTTTCCCACCCGGGAAAGCGTGCGGAGCCATGTTGCTGTGCAGGTCCGCCGGTCCCGTGCTAGCGTCGAAGGCAGTTGCAGTTGTGGTTCCCAAAGACTTCAAGTGCGCTCGCCCCTTTACCGGGCTGGAGCGCTTTTGTATTTTCCGGGTCATTTTCCGGACGGGGCAATCATCGCGGCGACGCGGAGTCCGCAGGGTGCGGGCTTCGGGCACTGCCCCGAAGGAGAAAAACATGGCTAACGGCACCGTGAAGTGGTTCAACGCGGAAAAGGGCTTCGGCTTCATCGAGCAGGAGGGTGGCGGCGCCGACGTCTTCGCCCACTACTCGAACATCGCCGCCCAGGGCTTCCGTGAGCTGCAGGAGGGCCAGAAGGTGACCTTCGACGTCACGCAGGGCCAGAAGGGCCCGCAGGCCGAGAACATCGTTCCCGCCTGACGCCTACGCGTACAGCGAGCCGGGGCCCGCACCTTGGGTGCGCGCCCCGGCTCGCTGTTTTCCGCGCTCCCCCCGGACGCGGGCACGACCACCGCGCGGTACCGCACCCCGCCCCTGAAGCGGCCGGGGCATGGCGCGGGACGGAAATCCGGCCCCGCTCCACGATCCGGCAACGGCATCACTTTTCTCCACGGCCGTGCCGGTCAATTCCCGAAGGCCGGGCCGATATCGTTCCGCCCCGCCTCGTCTCAGCTTTTTACCGGTTCGTTCTGGCGATTCCCCGTGTACGGCTCAGCGCCGTCGGGAATTCCTCGACGCGCCGCATCGAGGAAGGTTCGCCATGAACCGCACAGCCCGAACGCATGACCGTTCCCACCGCTTCGGCTCCGGCCGCGGCTCATCCGGCCGCTCCGGCTTCTCCAAACAGACATCGAAGCGCTCCGGCGGCAACCGCCGTCCCGCCGCACCGCAGGGCGAATTCGCGCTGCCCGTGACGCACACCCCCGCCCTCCCCCCGGCCGAGACCTTCGCCGAGCTGGACATGCCGTCCGAGCTGCTGACCTCGCTCACCGCGCAGGGAGTCACGGCCCCGTTCCCCATCCAGGCCGCCACGCTGCCGAACTCCCTGGCCGGACGCGACGTCCTGGGCCGCGGGCGCACCGGTTCCGGCAAGACGCTCGCCTTCGGCCTCGCGCTGCTGGCCCGCACCGCCGGCCGACGGGCCGAACCGCGGCAGCCGCTGGCGCTGGTCCTGGTCCCCACCCGGGAGCTGGCCCAGCAGGTCACGGACGCGCTCACCCCGTACGCCCGGTCGCTGACGCTGCGGCTGGCCACCGTCGTCGGCGGGATGTCGATCGGCCGGCAGGCCGGTGCGCTGCGGGGCGGCGCCGAGGTCGTGGTCGCGACGCCGGGGCGCCTGAAGGACCTCATCGGGCGCGGCGACTGCCGTCTGGACCAGGTCGCCGTCACTGTGCTCGATGAGGCCGACCAGATGGCCGACATGGGCTTCATGCCGCAGGTCACCGCGCTGCTCGACCAGGTCCGGCCCGAGGGGCAGCGGATGCTCTTCTCGGCCACCCTGGACCGCAACGTCGACCTGCTGGTCCGGCGCTACCTCACCGACGCCGTCGTGCACTCCGTCGATCCCTCGGCGGGCGCGGTCACCACGATGGAGCACCACCTGCTGCAGGTGCACGGCACGGACAAGCACGCCGTCGTCACGGAGATCGCCGCCCGCGAGGGCCGGTCGATCATGTTCCTGGACACCAAGCATGCCGTCGACAAGCTCACGAAGCACCTGCTGAACAGCGGTGTCCGGGCCGCCGCCCTGCACGGCGGGAAGTCCCAGCCGCAGCGCACCCGCACCCTGGCCCAGTTCAAGACCGGCACCGTCACGCTGCTGGTGGCCACGAACGTCGCCGCCCGCGGCATCCACGTCGACGACCTCGACCTCGTCGTCAATGTGGATCCGCCCACCGATCACAAGGACTACCTGCACCGCGGCGGCCGCACGGCCCGCGCGGGCCGCTCCGGCAGCGTCGTCACGCTGGTGCTGCCCAACCAACGCCGCGCGATGGACCGCATGATGGAGCACGCGGACATCACCCCGAGCTCCACCCGGGTCCGCGCCGGCGAGGCTGAACTGATCCGCATCACCGGCGCCCAGACCCCGTCGGGCATCCCCGTCACCATCGCGGCCCCGGTCGCCGAACCGGCCAGGCGGAGCGGCTCCTCCACCCGCGGCCGCCGCTCCCGCTCCGCCCAGGCCCGGCGCTCCACGGGAGCGTCCCGGGCCACGGCACCCACGTCCCGCGGCCGGTCCGCCGCCGGCCGGGCCGCGTAGCACGGACCCCGAGGCCCGGGGCGTCACCGCGGGAGGGCCGGCCGATGCGCCATGCGACTCCTCCCGGCAGTGGCACCCCGGGCCGTCCCGGCGGGCGCGGTGGCACCACCACCACCCGCCAACGCCACGGCAGCAGACCGGCGACTCCACGTCCGTCAGCTGCGTCCCTAAACTGACCCCGCTCCTGGCCGCGCCGGCACTCCGTTTCCGGCTTTCCTCCGAACCTGTTGAGGCATTATGCGCTGCGTCATCGCCCGCTTCCCCTTCGACCTGATCAAGACCGAGGTGCAGGACGCGATGAAGGGCATCACACCCGAGCCCGTCACCGGAGATTCCGTCCTCATCGGCCGCCGCCACTACCCCGTCAAGCAGGTCGGCGAGGTCATCACCCGGCAGGACCGCCGCGACTTCACCGCCGGCGAGGTCACCCGCGCCCTGACCCGCCTCGGCTTCACCTGCCAATCGGCCGCTGCCCCCGTCCCCCCGGCCACCGCCACCCCGCTGGAGGCAGCCTCCGCCCTCCTGGGGGACCCGCCCCAGAGCTGATGAGCCGGGGCGGCGCGGCCGCCTGACGCGGCGATATCACCGCTGTAGCGGCCATATCGCCGCGGTAACAGAGGAGTTGGACCGGCGTACCCCGGGGAACGGGGCACGGTGAAGGCCCAGATCGGAGATCTGGGCCTTCGGCGTTGGGGGGGCGGGCCTGCGACTGCGGGAGGGGCCACCGCCGACGGGCCCGAGGAGCTGCGTTCCGCGCTCGCCTGGGCCCGTGAGGAAGCCGTCTCCACCCGGCGGCCGGTCCTGGTCCGGGCCCGGTACGCCACGGCGCCCGCGCCCGGCGGGCCGCCCCGTACGGCCCGAAACGCGCGTCGCCGGACGGGAACCACCCGCGGGGGGGGGGGGGGGGGGGGGGCGGGCGCGCCGCCGGGCCCGCCCCCGGGCGCCCCC